>DATBMX010000430.1:0-2247 GCA_036554625.1 Aestuariivirgaceae bacterium | reverse complement strand
ATTCAGCGCCAGGACGGCAAGTCCAAGAACGTCCAGATCATCGTCTTCGACAGCTATATTTTCGACATCAGCCAATTCGGCCCGAAAGAGGGACCGCGCGATTACAAGCCGCGCGAGCGCTTCCTGAACGAACTGCTCCATCCCGACCCCAGCGACTCCTACTACAAGAGTCAGGCCGGCAAATTCCGCTCCGAGCTTCACGACCGGCTGGCCAATCCGCTCTACCCGATCCTGTTCGTGCTTATCGTGGGCGTCCATCTGGCCTATCCGCGCACGACGCGCGACAGCCGGGCGCAGAGCCTGTTCACGGCCTTCGGCGTCTGCGCCAGCCTCAGGATTGCCGGACTTGCGGGCGTCAATATCGCGGCGAAGAAGACGATCGGGCTGGCGATCCTGTGGGGCGTCCCGGTGATCGGCATTCTGGTGGCGATGATGATGATCCATTTCGAGATCCGGCCGCTGTCGCTGCCGAGCTTTTCGTTCCGGTTCCTCCGCCGTGCGCGGGCGGCGAGCGAGGCGGGCTGACGGCGCTCGGAAAGGTGACTTGCATGAATATCCACATGGCTTTGTCTCGATGCCTCGACTGAACTGAAAGATCTTGATGAGCATTGTCAGAACACTCGGCCGTTACTTCGCAGCGCGCTTGTTCGCCATGGTGCTCATGGTCTACGGCATCTGCGTCGTGATGGTGTTCTTCATCGATTTCGTCGAGATGATGCGCGAGGCCGCGAAGGTCGAGGTCTCCGCCGGACAGGTGGTGTTCCTCACCCTGCTCCGCCTGCCCTCTTTCGCCGAGCTGATCCTGCCCTTCGCTGTGCTGATCGGCTCGATCGGGGCGTTTCTGCTGCTCAGCCGCAGCTCGGAGCTGGTGATCGTGCGGGCCTCCGGCGTGTCGGTCTGGCAGTTCCTGCAACCGGCGCTTCTGGTCGCCCTGCTCTTCGGCGTCTTCGCAGTTGCGGTATACAATCCGCTGGCCGCAGAGGCCAAGCTGGCAGCCGACCGGATGTTCGCCGACACCTTCGCTTCCAAGGGCGGCGGAAAGAAAAACGGCACTGCAACATGGATCCGCCAGGACGGCCCGGACGGCCAGTCGATTCTGTACGCCCATGCCAGTGCGGACCGCGGTTCGACTCTGGCCGGTTTGACGTTGTTGCAATTTGATCCCAACAAAAAATTTATTGAGAGAATCGAAGCAGATAAGGCGACTTTGCGGCAGGGTTATTGGGAGCTGGAAAACGCTCATGTTTCCAGTTCCGGCGCACTTCCGCAGCTTTATAAAAAGTATCTGGTCAGCACTTATCTAGATGCGGATCAAGTTAATGAGAAAATAGACACGGTCGAAAGTATCTCTTTCTGGGAACTTCCATCATTTATTAAATTTGCCGAACGAGCAGGCTTCGACACAATTCCATATAAGCTTCAATATCAGCAGCTTCTCGCGCGGCCGCTCTTGATGGTCGCGATGGTGCTTCTGGCGGCCACTTGCGCGCTCAAACCCTTCCGTTTCGGCAAGATCCAGACTATGGTGATCACCGGGTTGAGCGGGGGTTTCGCTTTCTTCGTGCTGGTGGAACTTTCCCGCAAATTGGGCATGTCCGGCTACATATCGACGGGGGTCGCAGCTTGGGCGCCGATTGCCATAGCTTGCTTATTGGCAATGACGGTCCTGCTGCATCAGGAGGATGGCTGACGTATGCGGTCTAAGGCTTTGCATGGGGGAAGCAGGCCTTGCTCGGCGGCAATGAGATTGCTCTATCGCCTTGCACTCCCATACAAACAACTCGGCAGATTGGCGTCGGCCACGGGGGCGGCTGCGACGGCGCTCATTTTGCTGCAGGCATCGCCTGCCGCGGCGAAGGAAGATCTGCTGAAAACGACGCTCGGCAAGCACGAGACCAATCAGCCCCTGCTCCTGGAAGCCGACGAACTCGTCTACGACAAGGCTAACGACCTGATCATCGCCAACGGCAATGTCCAGGTCTATTACAAGAATTACGGCCTCAACGCCGACCAGCTCACCTACGACCAGAAAGCGAAGACGCTCAATGCTATCGGCAATGTGCGCATCAAGGAGCCCGACGGCTCGCTGGTCAGCGCCGACCGCATCACCCTCACCGACGATTTCGCCGAAGGCTTCATCCGCTCGTTCAAGGCGGTGACCAAGGAGGAGATGCGGATCGCCGCCGACAACGCCTATCGCAAGGACAACAACACCACCGTCTTCGAGCGCGGTGTGTTCACGCCGTG
>DATBMX010000426.1:0-6197 GCA_036554625.1 Aestuariivirgaceae bacterium | reverse complement strand
AAGGTCAGAGGTTCAAATCCTCTCCCCGCAACCACTTCAAGCCATTGGATTCAAAGGCAGCATCTTTGGCGCCCAGCGCTGGGTGCTCTTCTATTTATTTGCGATTTGCAAAGTAATATACAGCAAGTGCGAAATAAGTAGTGAAGGTGAGAGCGATCAGCCCTTGGCCAATAATCAGAGGCAAGTCTCTTATGCTGACGAACTTGATAAGTATTATCAAAATTGCCGCATAGCGGATGCTCAATCCGAGCAGAGAAAGGTCACGAGACGACCTTGTGTGGTAGATACGTTTTATTTGCAACAGAATATCGACATTCAAGGCGATATAGGACAGCAGCGTGAGTAGGTCCAGAAGCGTCATGTCAAACCTATAGCAGGTCGACAGGCGGCAGCGTGAGCGGCAAGCCTGTTGCTATTGGGAGGCCGCCCTCGAGGGTCAAGGGTGCGAAAGCTGAACCATCACCGCACTCGCGGGAGGCACTTCGACGACAGCATCGCTTCGCCACGAAAGGACACTTGCCGGTGGGGGTGACCAATAGCCGAACCCGTCGACCGCAGAGCCACCGAACGTCACCTCGGTTCTGGCCTCCGCCGAGGGAGCTGTCAGTCGAAGGAGGGAGGCGGACGGGAAGTCGCGCCCAGCCTCGATCGCCACACGCGCCCCTCGTTCGAGATCTTTGTTGATCAGGCAGACCTTCAGCGTGTCGTCAGCAGCTCTTGTGGCATAAGCGGCCATGTTGAGATCGGGCGCCGCAAGTCGAACTGGCAGCATCGACGCATCTCGCACCGCTTCTTTGAACATCAGCATGCCGTAATAGAGCGGCCGCGCCACATGCCGGCCATCCGGCCCAGGCCCGATTGGCGTATAGGCTTTGGCGTCTCCGGTGTGGAAGTTGACGCCCTCACCCCCGGCTTCGGCCACCTGAAACATGAATTCCGCGCCCCATAGCGCCGAACCGAAGGCATCGCTCACACCTGGTTGCCCCTCGTTGAAGATCGAATTTGTCTCGGCAATGCGAAAGGGAAGGCGCGAGCTCTTGCTGACCGAATGCATCTCCTCAAGCATCGTTTTGGCTTGAGGCGCCGAGCGCAACAGTCGAGCCAAGCTGATATGTGGCGCGCCGGCGGGACCGTCAGCGTAGTAATGCCGCGTCACCATTATGAGATCATCGCCGACGGCCTCGATGAATGGTCTTATCCATTTTTGCTCGGCAATAATATCGGGGCCGGCAAAACGGACCGTGGGGAGGCGCGCACGTATCGCCGTGTAGAACTGCCGCCACTCAGCCAGAAAGGCGTCGAAATCGTAGCCTTGCGGACGCACGGCGGACCAGCGCCCAAAACCATCCGGTTCGTTGCCGATCTGAAAAGCTACGAGACGAGGGCCCACCGCGCGCTCGACGTAGGCTGCTTCTTCTGCCGCTGCTGTGGGATTGCCGCGCGCGAGGTTGAGCCCGTAGATCAGCCGCCAATCGAGCGCATTAAGGAGTGCCGCAAGAGCATCGATTGCAGCCGGCGTGATGACGAAGCTCTCGGCTTCAGGCCTATCGCCCGTGTCGCTCCAAACCGTACGCTCGCTGCTGTTGCCACCGAGACGCAACACGGCGCCACCAAGGCCGCGGAGCAAGCCCATGACCGAGATGTTTCCAGGCGAGAGATAATCGGGAGATGCGAGCACCGCGGACTCGTAGCTGAGGCCGATGAAGTCCTCCGGGATGGCCCGGCCCGGCTGGTCATAGCCGAGGGCAACCGATGCATTCACAAAGGGTCCCGCGTCAGCGCGCCGCGAGGCGCATAGGGTTGCAGCCATACCGGCAAGGGCGCAGAGCAAACTCCGGCGAGTCATCTATTGCCCCGCGCGACCACGCGACTAAGTGCAGACATTCAGATTTCCCATTTGAGACGCGACGCTCCCTGTGCAGGGTACACGATGAGGCCACCAGTCTCGCATTTTTGGAGGGTCTCTCTTGCGAACCGATGTAAGATAGCCAATGAATTTCCGCTCTGTCGGGCATTTCGGGGTCACGAAATGACTCAAGCTCGCCGTAACGTTTCCAAAGATCGCCCGCGAGTCGTCGCGATCGGTCCGATGCAGCTTGAAGGAATTTTGACGGTTCCCGAGCCCGTAGCGGGCCTTGTGATCTTCGCCCACGGCAGCGGCAGCAGTCGGCTCAGCCCGCGCAACACCTATGTGGCAGAGCAACTGCAGCGCCGCTCGATGGCAACATTGCTGTTCGATCTTCTTACTGAGCAGGAGGCCAGCGATCGGCGCAACGTGTTTCACGTGCCACTGCTTGCCGCCCGGTTGGAGGAGGCGGTCGGCTTCGCCTGCTGTGACCCGGAAACGGCGGCTTTGCCGATAGGGCTTTTTGGTGCGAGCACTGGCTCGGCAGCGGCACTCGTCGCGGCAGCCGCAAATCCGGAAATCGCGGCAGTTGTATCACGCGGGGGTCGCCCTGACCTCGCTGGTGACGCTCTCTCGGAGATTCGCGCGCCAACTTTATTGATTGTAGGCGGCGCCGATACCGGTGTGTTGGAGCTCAATCAAGACGCCTTCGCGAGGTTGAACTGCGTCAAGAGCTTGCACGTCGTCCCTGAGGCGACCCATTTGTTTGAGGAACCGGGTGCCCTTGATGAGGTCGTCAAGGCTGCTGGTGATTGGTTCTCTTTCCATCTTCAACAAGCACTGGGGCGATGAGCCCCTCCAACATCTAGGCTAGCGAGCCTCGCCGACGAGTTTCAGCCACTCATCCTCCTTGAGCAACTTTATGCCGAGCTTGCGAGCGTCCGTTAGCTTCACTCCCGCGCCGGGCCCGGCAACGACATAGTCGGTATTTTTCGACACCGAGCCCGCGACTCTGGCGCCGAGACGCTCGGCCCTGGCCTTGGCTTCGGAGCGGGTCATCCGCTCAAGCGTGCCGGTGAACACCACGGTCTTGCCAGCAAGCTGCGAGGCCCTCTCCACCGCCTCAAGCGGCTGAGGATGGACTTGCTCGAGCAGCTCATCGACGACCTTCACATTATGCGGCTCGGCAAAGAAATCGGCGATGGCTTCTGCCACGACCGGTCCGATCCCCTCGACATTATCGAGCTCGGCAAACGCTTCGCCCTTGCGGTCACGCGCTGCCGCGAGCATCGCCGTGCGGAACTTTTCGGCCGTGCCATAGCGGCTCGCGAGCAGCCGCGCCGTCGTTTCACCCACATGCCGGATGCCGAGCGCAAAGATGAAGCGGTCGAGGCGCACCTTGCGGCGCGTCTCGATGGCGGCGAGCAGGTTCTTAACCGAGGTCGCGCCCCATCTCTCGCGCTCGGCAAGCTTCCGGCGTGAACGCTTGTCGCGCTCAGCCAGGGTAAAGATGTCGGGCGGCGATTTGATCAGGCCGTCATCATAGAAGGCCTTGATATGCTTCTCGCCGAGACCTTCGATGTCGAAAGCGTTGCGTGAAACGAAATGCTTGAGGCGCTCGACCCGTTGCGCCGGGCAGATCAGTCCGCCGGTGCAGCGCCTGACCGCGTCCTCTTTGCCGGTGACAGGATTGACCTCGCGGATCGCGCGGCTGCCACAGATGGGGCAAAGGTGCGGAAACTTGAACGGTTTTGCTGATTTGGGCCGCTTCTCTTTGACCACACCGAGAATCTGCGGGATGACGTC
The DNA here is from genome assembly GCA_036554625.1 of Aestuariivirgaceae bacterium. Taxonomy (GTDB): domain Bacteria; phylum Pseudomonadota; class Alphaproteobacteria; order Rhizobiales; family Aestuariivirgaceae; genus DATBLQ01. The sequence goes on along the minus strand of DATBMX010000426.1, from coordinate 2,545 downwards.
GCCTGCGCGCTGGAGGAGGACCGTGTCGCCGATACGGATATCTTTGCGGGCAATTTCATCCTCGTTGTGCAGCGTCGCATTCTGCACCACGACGCCGCCGACGGTTACCGGCTCGAGCTTGGCAACTGGCGTCAAGGCTCCTGTGCGGCCGACCTGAATGTCGATATCGCGCAAAATGGTCGTCGCCCTTTTGGCGGGGAATTTATAGGCAACCGCGAAGCGTGGCGCGCGCGAGACGAAGCCCAGGCGCTCCTGCAGGTCCAGGCGGTCAAGCTTATAAACCATGCCATCGATGTCGTAATCGAGCCTGGCGCGCTCGCTCTCGAGATCGCGATAGTGTTTAAGCATCTGTCCGACCGAGTGGGTCAGCCGCATCAGCGGATTGAGGGGAAAGCCCCATCGTTCCATTGCCCGATAAATGCCCCATTGGGTATCGGCTGGAAGGCTCGCGACCTCGCCCCAACCATAGGCGAAGAAATGCAAGGGGCGGTGTGCCGTGATTGAGGGATCGAGCTGGCGGAGCGAGCCCGCCGCCGCGTTACGGGGATTAGCGAAGGGACGCTCGCCCCGCACCGACTGCTGTTCATTGAGACGCTGGAAGGCGGCGCGGCTCATATAGATCTCGCCGCGCACCTCGAACGGATCGGGAAAGCTCTTCGCCTTAACCTGGTGGGGAATGCCGGAGATGGTGCGGACATTCGCCGTGACGTCCTCGCCCTCATAGCCATCGCCTCGGGTGGCACCCTGCACCAGCTGGCCATGCTCATAACGGAGCGTGATGGAGACTCCGTCGATCTTGGGTTCGGCGGTGAAGTCGAGCCCCTCGATGCTCTCTAGACCGAGAAAACGCCGGATACGCTCAAGGAAGCCGCGCACGCCCGCATCGTCGAATACGTTTCCCAAGGAAAGCATGGGCACGCGGTGGACAACCTTGCCGAAGGCTTCGACCGGCGGTGCGCCGATGCGCAAGGACGGGCTGTCAGGCCGAATGAGCCGGGGGAAGCGTGCCTCGATTGCGGCGTTGCGCTCACGCAGGGAATCATACTCTGCGTCGCTGATCTCAGGAGCATCGAGACGGTAGTAGAGTTCGTCATGGTAGGCGATGACCTTGGCAAGCCGCTTCAGCTCAGCCGCGGCCTCCCTCTCGTCAAGCGCCGCGACCGCCTTCGACCCTGGGGCGCTTTGGTTGGTCTTCCTGCTCCTTGCCTTAGCCTTGCCCATGACGGCCGCCAATCAAGAGCCGCTTCGGTTGTCGCGCATATGAAGCCGCTCAATGCATCATGAGGACCGGAATGGTTGCCTCGCTGAGCACGTAATCCGTGGCGCCTCCCAACAGACGTTCTTGCCAGCGCCAATGGCTGAAGGCGCCCATGACCAATAACGCCCCGAGACGATTGGCCTGCGCCAGGAGCAGCTTTCCAACTTGGTGAGACTCGCCGGTGACAACTTCGCTGCGCACCTCATCATAGTGCAACGACAAATATTCCTCCGCTTGCCGTAAGGACGTCACGGCTTCGCTGCTATCGTCGATCGTGAACAGATGGACCTCGCGCGCCATCGCCATGAACGGCTGTGCCGCAGCGATGGCACGAGCAGCCTCCAACGATTGCTTCCAGGCAATCACCACCTTTTCAAAGTTCGGCCTCACCGCATGCTCCGGCATGAATAATACCGGGCGACCGGAGCGAAATAGCGTCGCGTTCTGCACATCGAGCCAATAGGGCGAGCCCCAGAAGCCGTCTTCAAGCGGATCAGGAGGTACGATCACTGAAATGTCAGACAGCCGTCCGTACCTGACGAACGTCGCCTCGACGTCACCCGTGGTGGAGCGGAAGGTAGAATCCACATGTGGAAAGCGCTCGGCCGCGGCCTTGAACATCGATTCCGCTTTGGCGGCGGCTTCCCGTCGTCTTTCTTGCGCGCCTTCGGCGATGGTGTGCACCTCCTTCACGCTTGCAGCGTCGTTGAACATCGGAATGACCAAGGCCGGCGCCTGAACGTACAGTCCCATGACCTGAGCAGAGAACTTATCGCCGATGTGGAATGCTGTGTCTGACAGCGCCTCAAAGCTCTTGTCCGGGCTAACCGGCAAGAGCACTCTCTTGATTGCCATCGTTGCGAACTCCTCTTTCATTAACCCCGTTCATCGAGTGATTGCCTTCTTGAGCGCCGCCCAAGGTCGGGTATTGAGCACGTCCTTGCGCTCCAGCCATGCCCGGCGCGCCTGCCCGATGCCGAAGCGCATCGTGTCCAATCCAAAGGTCGAATGCGCATCGGTCGAGATGACCAATTTGACACCCATGTCCTTGGCCAGCTTGCAATGCACCTCGTCGAGGTCGAGACGGGCCGGATGCGCGTTGAGCTCGAGCGCCACGCCCCGCTCCTTTGCCCCTTCGATCACGCGTTCGATGTCCAGCTGGTATGCCGGGCGCTCACCGAGCAAACGCCCGGTCGGGTGAGCGAGGATGCTCATATATTTGTTGTCCATGGCCCGTAGAATGCGCTCGGTTTGCTCTCGCGCATTGAGCTCGAATTTGTAGTGAAC
>DATBMX010000385.1:0-9210 GCA_036554625.1 Aestuariivirgaceae bacterium | reverse complement strand
ATATCGGAAGCGGCACCCTGCCGAACAGATCGAGAGCTCAATCTTATGTTCATCACCCCCGCCTTCGCCCAGACAGGCGCTACGCCCGGCGCAAACGACATTTTCGGCATGATGCTGCCGCTTCTCCTCATCATGGTCGTGTTCTACTTCCTCCTCATCCGGCCCCAGCAGAAGAAAATGCGCGATCACCAGCAGTTGGTGAAGAATGTCAGGCGCGGCGATTCTATCGTCACGTCCGGCGGCCTGGTCGGCAAGGTCTCCAAGGTGGTTGACGATAATGAGGTGCTCGTCGATCTGGCCGACAATGTCCAGGTTCGCATGATGAAACATGCGATCTCCGAAGTGCGCAGCAAGGGCGAGCCGGTGAAACAGGCCGAGTCCGTGAAGCCCTCGAAGAAGAGTTCGTCATGACTGCCTTGATGCCGCGGTCCACGCCATCTCGCATGGAAGCTTAAGCCTTATGTTGCATTTCCCGCGCTGGAAGGCGCTTTCGATCATATTTGCCGTTCTGCTCGGCGTCATATTCGCCATGCCGAATGTCGTCGACAAGGAATCCTGGTCGAGGCTTCCCTTCGTCAACGGCCTGCAACCCCTGGTCCTCGGGCTCGATCTGCAGGGCGGCTCGCACGTTCTTCTCGAGGTTGATCGTGCCGACCTTCAGAATCAGCTCTCCCGCCAGACGATCGGCGACATACGCCAGGTCTTGCGCGAGCAGAAAATTCCATATTCCGGCCTTGGCCGCTCGCCCACGGGCGTTACTGTTCGCATCACCAATTCGGCCGACGTTGACCGCGCCATGACGGCGCTGCGCCGCCTGTCGCAGCCCGTCGAAACGGGATTCTTCGGTTCCGGCATTACCAGCAACGAGTTCGAACTTCGCCGCAACGGCGATGTCGTAATGTTCGAGCTCACGCGCGCCGGCATCGAGGCGAAGATCGGCCGCGCCATCCAGCAGTCTCTGGAAATCATCGGCAAGCGCATCAATGCCCTCGGCACCACCGAGCCGACCATCCAGCGCCAGGGCGTCGATCGAATCCTCATCCAGGTTCCGGGCCTCCAGGATCCCGAGCGCCTGAAAGCGCTGCTCGGCCAGACCGCCAAGCTGCAGTTCCGCCTCGTCTGCGAGGCGCAGCCGCAGACGGCGGATGAGCGCCCGCCCGCCGATTGCGAGGAAGTGCCCGACCGCGAGAATGCCGAGCAGGTCCTGTGGGTGCAGACGTCGAGCCGCGCCACGGTCGACGGCGAGGATTTGACGGACGCCCAGCCGAGCTTCGATGGCCGCACCAATGAGCCCATCGTCACCTTCCGCTTCAATCAGAAAGGGGCGCTGCGTTTTGGCAAGCTCACGCAGGAGAATGTCGGCAGGCCCTTCGCCATCGTGCTCGACAACAAGGTGGTGAGCGCGCCCGTCATCAATGAGCCCATTCTCGGCGGCACGGGTCAGATCTCCGGCAACTTCAGCACCCAGGAGGCCAATGATCTCGCAATCGTCCTGCGCTCCGGCGCTCTTCCCGCCAAGCTGACCGTGGTGGAGGAGCGCACCGTCGGTCCGAGCCTCGGCTCCGACTCGATTCGTGCCGGCGTTTTCGCCACCGTCATCGGCACCATCGGCGTCCTGATCTTCATGCTGGTGGGCTACGGTTTCTTTGGGCTCATCGCAAATTTCGCCCTCTTCGCCAATTTGGCGATGCTGGTGGGCCTGCTCTCGCTGCTCGGCGCCACATTGACCTTGCCCGGCATCGCCGGGCTCCTGTTGACCCTTGGCATGGCGGTTGATTCCAACGTGCTGGTTTTCGAGCGCGTCAGGGAAGAGTGGCGCAGCGGCCGCTCGCCCGTGAGCGCAATCGAGACCGGCTTCCGCGCCGCCCTGGCGACCGTCGTCGACGCAAACCTGACCACGCTCATCGCGGTTGCCGTGCTCTTCGGCCTGGGTTCCGGTCCCGTGCGCGGCTTCGCCGTGACGCTGGGGCTTGGCATCATCACCACCGTCTTCACCGCCTTCACCCTAACGCGGCTCATCATCGCCTATTGGCTGTGGTCCTACCGCCCGAAAGTGGTTCCGCTCTAGCTGCTCCGGAAGTCGCCATGTTCCATGGAATTCGCTTCATCCCCGACGATACGACGCTGCCATTCATGCGCTACTCGCGCTATGGCTTCCTTCTGTCGGGAATTCTCTGCATAGTCGCCATGCTGACCTTCTTTGTCCATGGTCTCAACTATGGCATCGATTTCAAGGGCGGCACGCTTATTGAGGTACGCACGCTCGCCAACGCAACGATCGGCGATCTGCGAGATCGCATCAACGGCTTGGGGCTGGGCGAAGCCGAGCTGCAGGAGTTCGGCGCTCCCAATGATATTCTGATTCGGCTCGAAACCCAGCCGGGCGGCGATGCGGCGCAAGCACAGGCGGTAAGCAAGGTTACCGCGGCACTGGGCAAGGACGTCGAAATCCGTCGCGTCGAGCTTGTGGGGCCGAAGGTTTCCGGCGAACTCACTCAGGAAGGCACCATAGCGGTTATCGCTGCAGTGATTCTGGTGCTGGTCTACATCTGGTTCCGCTTCGAATGGCAGTTCGGCCTCGGCGCGGTGGCTTCCCTGCTGCATGACGTGATCATCACGATCGGCATGCTGTCGATCCTGCGCATCGAGTTCAATCTGAACATCATCGCCGCCATCCTCACCATCATTGGCTATTCGCTCAACGACACGGTGGTGATTTATGACCGCATTCGCGAATACCTTCGCAAGTACAAGAAGATGCCTTTCGTCGATCTCATCAATGCCGCCCTGAACTCCACGCTCGCGCGCACCATCATCACCGGCACTTCGACCCTCATCGCCTTGCTCGCGCTTTATCTCTTCGGCGGCGAGGTCATCCGCGGTTTCACCTTCACCATGATCTTCGGCGTGCTCGTCGGCACCTATTCGTCGCTCTTCATTGCCGCGCCCGTATTGATCATCCTTGGCTCGGTGCGCGAGGCCAAGACGCAACCGGCCGAGGCGCGCCCCTGAGCGCCGCTACGCCGCATCTTCCCACGCGCGTCCCGATTGAAGCTTATGGCGATGGGCGATTTCGATTCTCCGGCATGTCGCACGCGGGCTCTCTCCTTATCATTCCAAGCGGCATCTATGGCTGGCGCCCGAATTCCATCGCGGAGGTGATTGAAAGCGATTTCGCAGCCGTCTTCGCCGAATCGGCCGACATTCGGTTCTTGCTGCTCGGAACGGGGAGAACCATGGTCCTGGCGCCCGAGCCCGTCAGGCGCATGTTCGCCGCCGAGGGCCTCGCGCTGGAAGTCATGGACACCGGCGCCGCCGTGCGCACCTACAACGTCCTCTTGGCGGAGGATCGTCCACCCGCCGCCGCATTGATCGCGGTGGACTGACGGCTTGGCCGTCGGGCGCCCATGGCGAACCTCATAAGCGACACCGATCATTGTCACGCGCTCGTCAGGCGGCATGACAAGGATCGCTATCTCGCGAGTCTCTTCGCGCCCGACGAAACACGCTCCCATCTATGGTCACTCTATGCCTTCAATTACGAAACGGCGCGCATTCGCGACATGGTGAGCGCCCCCGCTGCAGGCGAATTGCGTCTCCAATGGTGGGCCAATGCGATCGAATCTCTCTATGAGGCGCAGTTCGCAGATCATCCCGTGGTCCGCGCGCTTGGCCGTGCCGTCGAACATGGCGATTTACCGAAGCCGGCTCTCGTCAACATGATCGAAGCACGTCGCTTCGACCTTTATGATGATCCCATGCCCTCCCTCAACGATCTCGAGGGTTATCTGGGCGAAACCTCTTCAGCGCTGATGCACATGGCTTCTTTGATTCTTGCGGGCCCATCGGCGGCGACGGCAGCTTCGGCCGCAGGGTTCGGCGGAATTGCCTATGGATTAACGGGCCTTCTTCGGGCGTTGCCGCTGCACCGCAAGCGCAGTCAGTGCTATATCCCGAAGGAGATCCTCGCGCGCGAAGGCCTCTCTCCGGCAGACCTCATTGCAGGTGAACCAAGACAGCCGCTTCGCCGGGTTCTGCAAGCGCTGGCGGCCCTTGCGTCCGAGCGCCTGGCTCAGGCGCGCGCGGAGCGCCATGCCATCCCGGATGCGGCGCTGCCAGCCTTTTTGCCTCTTGCCGTCGTCGAAAGCTATCTTGCCCGCATGGAGCGCCTTGGCGTGAGAGTACTGGACGAAATCGTGGATGTGGCGCAATGGCGCCGGCAATGGCGCCTGTGGCGCATGGCAAGGCAGGGACAGTTCTGATCCAGGCTTACTCGGCCGCCACGGATTTCGCGCCGAGCCATTGTGCGAAGCTCGCCAGGGCGCGCGATGTATAGGCGCGCTTGCGCGCAATCTGCTGTTCGCGCCCGCGCAGTCTCTTGCCATCTGGACCATTGGGTTGAGAAACGGGCGGAAACAGTCCGAAGTTCACATTCATCGGCTGGAACGATTTGCCCCGGCCGTCCGTCGTTGCGATGTGGCCGCCGGTGATGTGGTTGATCAGCGCTCCATGGGCGCTCTCGGGAGGCGGCATTTCCAATGGCTCGCCGCGCCTTTCGGCGGCCGCGAGGCGGCCGGCGATGAGGCCGGTCGCTGCGCTTTCGACATAGCCCTCGACGCCGGTGATCTGGCCCGCAAATCTGAGCCTCGGCTCGCGCGCGAGCCGCAAAGCCCGGTCGAGGACCTTGGGCGAATTGAGGAAGGTATTGCGGTGCAGGCCGCCGAGCCTTGCGAACTCCGCATTCTCGAGTCCCGGTATGCTGCGGAACACGCGGAGCTGCTCGCCATATTTGAGCTTCGTCTGGAACCCCACCATGTTGTAGAGCGTGCCGAGCCTGTTGTCTTGCCGTAGCTGCACCACCGCATAGGGCTTCTCATGCGGCTTGTGGGCATTGGTGAGCCCTCTGGGCTTCATCGGACCATGGCGCAAGGTCTCGCTGCCCCGTTCCGCCATGACCTCGATTGGCAGGCAGCCGTCGAAATAGGGGGTGGACGTCTCCCAGGCCTTGAACTCGGATTTTTCACCCTCCAGCAGCGCCGCGACGAAGGCGTGATACTCATCCTTGGCGAGAGGGCAGTTGATGTAGTCCTTTCCCGTGCCGCCGGGGCCTTTCTTGTCGTAGCGCGACTGGAACCAGGCGACCGCCATGTCGATGCTGTCGCGGTGGATGATGGGGGCGATAGCGTCGAAAAAGGCGAGATCCGCCTCGCCCGTGATCGCCTGCACCGCTTCCGCCAGCGCCGACGAGGTGAGGGGGCCGGTGGCGATGATGACATTGTCCCACTCTGGCGGCGGCAGCCCCTTGATCTCCTCGCGACGGATGGTGATGAGCGGGTGGCCCTGGAGCCGTTCCGTTACCTCTTCCGAGAAACCCGTCCGGTCGACCGCAAGGGCCCCGCCGGCCGGAAGTTTGTGCGCATCCGCGGACGCCATGATCAGCGATCCGGCGCGGCGCATCTCTTCATGCAGAAGGCCGACGGCGTTGAGATCCTTGTCATCGCCCCGGAAGGAATTGGAGCATACGAGCTCGGCGAGGAGAGAGGTCTTGTGCGCTTCCGTGGCTCTTGCAGGACGCATTTCATGAAGCACCACGGGCACTCCGCGCAAGGCCGCTTGCCAGGCGGCTTCCGCCCCGGCCAGTCCGCCGCCGACGATATGGATGGGCAATAGGCTCATGCGGGGCCTAGTAGCATCTTGAAGGCCATATCGTCACCCCGCCGGCCCGTCGACACGGCTGCAATGGCCCTTCCAACGGACCTCCAACAGTGCCATTAGAGTGCGCCCTTCGCTTGGAGTGAACAGTGCAGCAAGTCCTCGACCAGATAACCGCCGAGCTTGAGGCGATTCGCGCTCAGAATCTCTGGAAGACCGAACGCCCCATAGTTAGTCCGCAGTCGCCTCACATCGCCGTGGCTGGCGAGGGCGCGAACAGAAAGGTCCTGAACCTTTGCGCCAACAATTATCTTGGCCTTGCCGATCACCCTGAGCTCATTGCCGCCGCCAAGGAAGCGCTCGACAGCCACGGTCTCGGCATGGCGTCCGTGCGCTTCATCTGCGGCACGTCCGATCTCCACCGACTGCTGGAGGAGCGTATCGCCCACTATCTCGGCATGGAAGACGCCATCCTCTATGCCGCCTGCTTTGACGCCAATGGCGGTGTGTTCGAGCCGCTCTTCGGCGAGCACGATGCCATTATCTCGGATAGTCTGAATCACGCCTCCATCATCGACGGCATTCGCCTGACCAAGGCCACGCGCCACCGCTTCGCCAACAGCGACATGAATGATCTGGAGGACAAGCTCAAGGCTGCCCGCACCGAAAACGCCCGCCGCATTCTCATCGTCACCGACGGCGTCTTCTCGATGGACGGCCATTTCGCCAAGCTTCAGGACATCCGCTCGTTGGCCGACCGCTATGACGCGATGATCATGATCGACGATTGCCACGCCACGGGCTTTATCGGGCCTCACGGACGCGGCACTCACGCGCGCGCCGGCGTCAAGGTCGATATCATCACCAGCACGCTCGGCAAGGCGCTTGGCGGTTCTGCGGGGGGAGTCATTGCCGCTGCCAGGCCTATCGTCGACCTCATGCGGCAGCGCTCGCGGCCCTATCTGTTCTCGAATGCCTTGCCCCCTCCCGTGGTCGGCGCGGCCATAAAGGCGATCGATCTCGCTCACGATGGCGATCATCTCCGCCGGCAGCTTTTCGAGAATGCCAAGCGCTTCCGCGCCGCAATGGCTCAGGCCGGTTTCGATCTCCTGCCTGGCGAGCATCCCATCATCCCCGTGATGCTCGGCGAAGCCCGGCTCGCGCAGGAACTTGCCGCGCGCATGTTCGACGAGGGCGTTTATGTCACAGGCTTCTTCTATCCGGTCGTTCCGCAAGGCAAGGCGCGCATCCGCACGCAAATGTCGGCAGGATTGAGCTTTGCCGATATCGACGAGGCCGTTGCTGCCTTCACCCGGGCGGGCAAGGCCATGAAGATCATTTAAGGAGAATATAATGCGAGCATTGGTCAAGGCGAAGCCCGCTCCGGGACTCGAGTTGAGCGACGAGCCGGTGCCTCGGCCGGGGCCTGACGACGTGCTGATCAAAGTGAAGAAGACCGGCATCTGCGGCACCGACGTCCATATCTGGAACTGGGACGAATGGGCCGAGAAGACCATTCCCGTTCCCATGGTCGTCGGCCATGAGTTCTGCGGCGTGGTGGAAGCCGTCGGCTCGCATGTCCGCACGGTCAGGGTGGGGGATCGCGTGTCGGGTGAGGGCCATCTCATCGGAATGAAGAGCCGCATGGCGCGGGCCGGGCATTTTCATCTCGATCCAGAGACCAGGGGCGTGGGCGTCAATGTTCCGGGCGCCTTCGCGGAATATCTGAAGCTTCCCGCCTTCAATGCCATTCTACTTCCCGATGAGATCGACGACGAGATGGGCGCCATTCTCGACCCGCTCGGCAATGCGGTGCACACGGCCTTATCCTTCGATCTGGTCGGCGAGGACGTGCTCATCACCGGCGCTGGCCCGATCGGCATCATGGCTGCCGCCGTTTGCCGCCATGTCGGTGCTCGCCATGTTGTCATCACCGACATCAACAAATACCGCCTTGACCTTTCCGCCCAGGTGACCGACGCCCTGCCGGTCAATGTCGCCGAAGAAGATCTGCGCGCCGTCATGGCGAAGCTTGGCATGAAGGAGGGCTTCGATATCGGATTGGAGATGTCGGGCGCGCCCAAGGCTTTCGACCAGATGGTCGACAGCATGATCATGGGCGGCAAGATTGCCATGCTCGGCATTCCCACCGGGCGCACGCCTGTTGACTGGGCGCGCGTGATCTTCAAGGCGTTGACCATCAAGGGCATCTATGGCCGCGAGATGTTCGAAACCTGGTACAAGATGATCGCCATGCTGCAGTCAGGCCTCGATGTCCGCAACGTCATCACGCACCGCATGAAAGCGGAGGATTTCGCAACCGGCTTTGAATTGATGAAGCAGGGTTCCTGCGGCAAGATCGTGCTCGACTGGCAATGAGCGATTTGTGCGGACCTGCTGGGGAAGGCAAACAGTCATGAGCCACACGCGTTTTGACTTGCGCCGCCCCAGGTTGCAGCGCAGCGAACTCGCCGTGCCGGCATCCAATCCGCGGATGATCGAGCGTGCGGCGGCGAGCGATGCCGATTATGTTTTTCTCGACCTTGAAGACGCCGTCGCCCCGGCAGACAAGCCCATGGCGCGCGCCAACGCCATCAAGGCGGTCAACGAGGTCGACTGGCGCGCATGCGGCAAGACCATCTCTGTGCGCATCAACGGCATCGACACGCCCTTCATGCACCGCGACCTTATCGAGGTGATGGAGCAGGCGGCTGGCCGTGTGGATACGATCCTCGTGCCCAAGGTCGGCGTGCCAGCCGATCTCTATCTCTGTGAAGCCCTCATGAGCCAGATCGAATCGGCCGGGGGCCTGAAAACTCATGTCGGGCTCGAAGCGCTCATCGAAACCGCCCTTGGCATGGCCAATGTCGAGGTGATAGCGCGCGAAGGCTCGCCGCGCCTCGAGGCGCTTCATTTCGGCGTCGCCGATTACGCCGCTTCAATCAAGGCGCGCACGGTGAACATCGGCGGGCTCAATCCCGATTACCCGGGCGATCCCTGGCACGGTGCCCTGTCGCGCATGACGGTCGCCTGCCGCGCCTATGGCCTGCGCGCCATCGACGGCCCGTTCGGCGATTTCAGCGACGGCGAAGGCTATCTGGCCGCCGCCAAGCGTGCCGCCGCCCTCGGCGTCGAGGGAAAATGGGCCATCCACCCCTCCCAGATCGCCCTCGCTAACCAGGTCTTTTCGCCAACCGAAGACGAAACCAAGCGGGCTCAGCGCATTCTCATCGCCCTTGAGGAGGCGGCACGGGCCGGCAAGGGAGCGGCACAGCTTGACGGCAAGATGATCGATGCCGCCTCCGCCCGCATGGCGGAGAACATCATTGCCATCGATAAGATGATTGCCGCCCGCACGACGGCCTGACGCATTCTCCGTCATGATCCTTGCATGTTTGTCGGTCATGGAGGATGACCTTGGCAAGTGCCAACAGACGCGGGGGGCAGGGGGGACACAGGCAATGCTGACAGTATATGGCGTCAAGAACGGCGGGCTGACCGTCGAGCCGGGCCTTCCGGAGGGTGCCGCCCCGGCGCGCGCAGTGTGGATGGATCTCT
>DATBMX010000371.1:0-4693 GCA_036554625.1 Aestuariivirgaceae bacterium | reverse complement strand
ACCGTCATGTTCTCGGCGAGGGTGAAATGCTGATGCACCATGCCGATGCCGGCATCGAGGGCGGCGCGCGGATCGCCCGGCGACAGCGGCTTGCCGAACGCCTCGACCGCGCCTTCGTCGGCGACGTAGTGGCCGAACAGTATGTTCATCAACGTGGTCTTGCCGGCGCCGTTCTCGCCCAAAAGCGCCGCGATCTCGCCGCGCTTCAGCGTGAGCGAGATCGCGTCATTGGCAAGAAGCGGCCCGAAGCGCTTGGAGATGCGGTCGAGTTCGAGGACGGTGTCGGTCATGGTCTACCCTCGGTCCGCCGGCGCGGGGCGCGAGGGATATCGTCATGAAGATTTCGGCTCCGAATCGTCGATCGCGACCGTATGGGCGCCGGACTTGATCTCCGCTTCGCGCGCCTTGACCTTGGCCATGACCTCGGCCGGCACCTTGCCTTCGAATGTACCGAGCGGCGACAGGCTGCAGCCGCCGAACTTCATGAAGGAATATCGGCCATAGTCGTCGGCCTTGAAGGTCTTCTCCTGGATCGCCTTGATCGCGGCATCGAGCGTCGGCTCGAAATGCCAGATTGCCGAGGCGACGACGGTCTCCGGATAGTCCGCCTGGGTATCGATCACGTTGCCGATCGCCAGCACCTTGCGCTCCTTGGCGGCATCCGAGACCCCAAATCGCTCGGCATAGAGGAGATCGGCGCCGGCATCGATCTGGGCGAAGGCGGTCTCCTTCGCCTTCGGCGGATCGAACCATGAGCCGATGAAGGCGACCTGGAACTTGACCTCGGGCTTCGTCTCCTTGACGCCCGCCATGAAGGCATGCATCAGCCGGTTCACTTCCGGAATGGGATAGCCGCCCACCATGCCGATGTTGTTTTTCTGCGTCATGGCGCCGGCGATCATGCCGGTGAGGTAGGAGGCGTCCTGGATGTAATTGTCGAACACCGCGAAATTCGGCACCGCGGCATCGGGCTTGAAGCTCGAGCCGATGAGGAAGGCGCGGTCGGGGTAATCTCGCGCGACGGCGCGCGCCGCGTCCTCGACGGCGAAGGCCTCGCCGACGATTAGCTTGTGACCAGCCTCAGCATATTCGCGCATGACGCGTTCATAGTCCGTGTTCGAGACCTTTTCGGAGAAAGCGTACTCAATGTCGCCGCGCTGCTTTGCGGCATTCGCGGCCTTGTGAATGCGGCTCACCCATTGTTGCTCGATCGGGACTGTGTAGATGGCTGCGGTCTTTATCGGCTCGGCGGCAAAGGAGCGCCGTGAGGAGAGCCCGAGCGACAGCGCGGCAGCCGCGCCACCGAGGCGCAGGACATCGCGGCGCGATTGAAGAGAAGAACGCAAGGCAACAGGTTTGCTTTTCATTCCGATACTCCCGTGAGACGCAAGCGACTGTTTCAAGCAAACAACATGTCCGGCATGGCTGCAAGCGAAGTTGCGTGCGAACACCGCAGAAAGCATGCGCCGCGCGCCAAGTTAAGCCGAGGCCTCTTTGACGGTCGATCCCAAATGTGTAACGCTTGCGATTGCAACATAGCGCAGTCAGGGTAAAGCATGAAGCGCATTCCGACAGGCACCAGGATCGGACATGTCCATCTCAAAGTGGCCGATCTCGACCGTGCGCTGCATTTTTACTGCGAGGTGCTTGGCTTCGAGCTCATGCAGAAATATGGAACGCAGGCGGCGTTCGTGTCGGCGGGGGGCTATCATCATCATATCGGTCTCAATACTTGGGAGAGCAAGGGCGGAGCGCCGCCGCCACCGGGCTCGACCGGGCTCTATCATCTGGCGATCCTCTATCCAGCACGGACCGATCTCGCCAATGCGCTCAAACGACTGATGAGCCACGAAATCGAGCTCGATGGGGCCAGCGACCATGGCGTGAGCGAAGCGCTCTATCTGCACGACCCCGACGGAAACGGCATCGAGCTTTACTGGGACAGGCCCAAAGAGGAATGGCCAAGGTCCGCTGACGGAAGCCTCGCCATGGATACGCGCCGTCTCGATCTTTCAGGATTGCTGCAGGCCTCCGGCTGACGGCTCCGAGCAGGGGAAGGCGAGCGGTCAATGGCGCCATTCATACTAGCGATCGACCAGGGCACGACGTCGTCGCGGGCCATGGTGTTCGATTCCCGCTGCAAGATCGTGGCTGTGGCACAGCAGGAGTTCAAACAGCATTTTCCCCGGCCGGGTTGGGTCGAGCACGATCCAGAGGACCTGTGGAAAACAGTCGTTGTGACCTGCCGTTCGGCTCTGCGGAAGGCGCGTGTGCGTCCGAAGGAAATTGCCGGAATTGGCATCACCAACCAGCGCGAGACGACCATTATCTGGGACCGCCGCAGCGGCAGGCCCATTCACCGGGCGATCGTTTGGCAGGACCGGCGCACAGCGGATATCTGCTCGGCCATGAAAAAGGCCGGGCACGAGCCTGAAGTCGCGGCGCGCACCGGCCTGCTGCTCGATCCATATTTTTCCGGCACGAAGGCACAATGGATTCTCGACAATGTTGACGGGTTGCGCGAGCGGGCTGAACGCGGCGAACTTGCCTTCGGCACGGTCGACAGTTTCCTGATCTGGCGGCTGACCGGAGGGCGGCAACATGTGACGGATGCAACCAACGCCTCGCGGACACTTCTCTTCAATATCCATGAAGGGACCTGGGACGGGGACCTCTTGCGCCTTTTGCGCGTGCCGCGTGCAATGCTGCCAGTCGTGAAGGATTGCGCTGCCGATTTCGGCATCACCGATGCGGCCATCCTAGGCGCCTCGGTGCCCATTCTCGGCAATGCCGGCGATCAGCAGGCGGCAACCGTCGGGCAAGCGTGCTTCCAGCCGGGGATGATCAAATCCACTTATGGAACGGGCTGTTTTGCGGTTCTCAACACCGGCGAACAGGCAGTCCAGTCACGCAATCGGCTTCTCACGACGATTGCCTATCAGCTGAAGGGCAAGCCCACCTATGCGCTGGAGGGGTCCATATTCATCGCCGGCGCAGCCGTGCAATGGCTGAGGGACGGGCTGAAGCTCATAAGAAAAGCATCGGATTCCGCGGGGCTCGCGGCCAGGGCGGATCCCCATCAAGCCGTGTATCTCGTGCCGGCGTTCGTCGGTCTTGGCGCCCCCCACTGGGACCCGGACGCGCGCGGCGCTATTCACGGGATCACGCGGGGAACGTCGGCTGCCGAGTTTTGCCGGGCGGCGCTCGAATCAGTCTGCTATCAGACGAGAGATCTCCTCGAGGCCATGCAGGGCGACTGGCATTCCGACAGTGGAGCGAAGACAATCCTTCGGGTCGATGGAGGGATGACGGCATCGAACTGGACGATGCAGTTCCTCGCCGACATTCTCAACGCTCCCGTCGATCGACCAAAGGTGATGGAAACCACGGCTCTGGGTGCTGCCTATCTCGCGGGCATGCAGGCAGGCCTTTATCCCCCGCCGGAGGAATTCGAAAGGAGCTGGAGGCTCGACAAGAGATTCATGCCCAAAATGGAAGAGGCGGACAGGGCGAAGAAATACTCCGGCTGGAAGGATGCCGTGGCGCGAACGCTCTCGCGGAAATAAGAAGGCTGGGCGGCCCCGAACCGCCCAGCCATCCTCAAGCCCCGCTCGGCATATGCCAAGCCACCTGCTTCCCCTCGAAGTGTCAATTGTGATCACCGAAATCGCTTGCAGAAAAGGAACCACAAGTTGAATCGGGATTTTTGCAGTGGCTGTTGCCGCAGCGACACAGTCGAGGTTTTCACTTCACGCGAGCCGTCGCCAAGCGGCAATGAGGCGGGCGATGGTCGTGACGACGCAGAGAACTGCAAAAACGATGGCGAGTTTAGGAAAATGAAAGGGCCATAAGCACATAGCGGCGAATGCCAGGATGGTTTCAAAACCTTCAGCAAGGCCCGACAGATAAATGATGCCTTTGCCGGCAAAATGGCGTGACCCGAGACCTCGGCGCTCTCCAATCAGGGAGTAGGCGAGAAAGGTTGCTCCGGTGCCGATGAAGGAAAACAGCAGAAAGCAGGCCGCAAGCGCATTGGCAGCAGGATCGAAGAGTGCGAAGCCCAAGGGGACGGAGCCGTAAAATAGGAAGTCGAGTGCGATGTCGAGAAAGGCTCCGCGATCGGTCGGCCCGGCCAAGCGAGCCATTGCACCATCGACGCCATCCAGCAACCTGTTCAACATTATTGCCACAAGCGCCCAGCCGAATTGGCCCAAAGCGAGCAGCGGAAGGGCCGCCATGCCGATCGCGAATGCAACGATGGTGACGATGTTGGCGCTCATTCCCAGCCGCAGAAGCGGCTTTGCCATCGCCGCACAATATGGGGCGATGGCCGGATAGAGGAACCGGTCGAACACGAAGCCTATCGGCGCGGGGCGATCACGCCTTAGAAGATCCTGTCGACTGGACGACCCAAGGCCATCGATCCTGCATAAAGGGCCTGCGGTCCCTGCTGCAATGGATGGTAGCGCGCGCCCTGGATGTCCCGGAAACGCCGCTCCAGCCCTTGGGTCCGGTAGAAGCCGGCGCCGCCCGCTGCCTCCATCGCCAGCTCGACAGCTTCGAGTGCATGGCGCGTGAGCAGACGCTTGGCCATCATGACCTCATTCACCGATTCAGCGCCGAATGAATTCTTGCGCACGGCAGCGAGCATGGATCCCTGGGCCAAGCGCACTCCCAAGAGAGAAGTATCCAT
>DATBMX010000309.1:0-6806 GCA_036554625.1 Aestuariivirgaceae bacterium | reverse complement strand
ACCGGCGTCACGATCATGACGCCATGCGCCGCCACCCACATTGGATATATCTCGTTCATCCAGTCATGCGTCTGCCCAAGCGAGTGGTTCGGGTAACAGGAACACGGCCAGTGGCACAGCGCCGGCGCCGTCGAGAAGCAGGCCTTGCACGGGTGAATGTTGCGGCCATATTCCGAAGCCAGCCGGGAGAGATCGAGAAGCTCGACTTCCACGTCCCCCGCCGATTTGAATATTTCCTGCGCGATCTCGACGAGGCGCCAGGATTTCGACATCTCTCCCGGACAGGTGTGTTCCGAGCGCGACGAGCAGTTGATCAACAGGAGACGGAGAGGAAGAGTGCCATCGTCATGGCGTTGTTGAGCGGCCTTGACCTGCTCAAGAGCGCGAAGCCAGTCGACTGAAAGGTCGTAGTCGGGATCGGCAAAGCCCTCTCCCGCCTTGCGCGTGTGCGGACTCTTGCGGGAATACTCATATGCATCCCAGGCTGCCTCGGCGATTCTTTCGAGATCGCCCTGCAGTCCGTCGAACGCCTGATCCTGAAACTGCGAGCGAAACCGTCTCTTGAACTCCTGCTCATCGAGTCGCGGGCTGGGCATTCCCTTGCGCGGTTCTGGAGTTTTGCCTTTGAGCCAGTCGAACATGAAAACACCCGTTGGGCAAACTCATCGCCTCGATCACGACCAATGCATCACTTGGGCTTTGCCAATCCGACCGCCGCCGGCGCATTGAGAACCACTCCATCGGAAGCAAAATGCGACCCATGGCACGGACAGTCCCAACATTGCTCGAACGAGTTCCAGTGAACCAGGCAGCCGACATGAGTGCAGGTGGCCGACACGACATGCAGCTTGCCTCTCATGTCTCTGCTTACTGCCAATTTCCTGAGACCTTTGCGCAATATGCCCCCCTGCCCGCGCTTGCATGACCGTGTGGACTTGAGTTCACCCGGAGTGACGTACTCCATGAGATTTTTGACAGCCGCGACATTCTCCTCGACATACTCGCCGAGCGCGTTCACGGACTTGCGGCTTGGATCATGCAGGGCCGCCCAGCGGCTCGATCCCTTGACGATGAGCTCCGATATGAGCATGCCCGCGACCACGCCGTGAGTGAGTCCCTGACCTGAATCGCCCGTGGCAACGTAGATGTTGCTTCGGCCGGGACTCTTGCCGATGAAAGCAACATGATCGACCGGTTCGAGCACCTGACCAGACCATCGATGCGTAATCTTCCCCATCCCGGGAAAACGCTCGCGTGCCCAGCGCTCCAGCTTGCCGAAGCGTGCGGCGGCATCATCGCTTTCCCCGGTGCGGTGATCCTCGCCGCCGACGATGAGAATGTCATTGTGTCTTTCCGGCTGGAGCCGGACATAATGATAAGGATCGGCTGTATCCCAGTAGAGCGCATCCCCGACGCTTTCTCTTGGCACGTCGGCAGCAAACACATAGGTCCGATAGGGCGCCTGCTTCGTGTGAATCGCGACCTTTGGCTCAATCGGCGAATTCGTCGCGACCACCGCTGCTGCCGCATGGATCTTGGATCCATTCTCTGTCTTGAGTTCAACCGACCTCCCTTTCTCCTTGATATCGACGACGGCCGTATCTGCATGGAGCACGGCCCCCTGCGTGCGCAGTTTTTTGTGTACGCCCACTAGGTATTTCAGCGGATGAAATCGCGCTTGGCGCGGAAAGGAGAGGCCATGCGAGGTTTTCAGATGTGCAAGTTTTTCGTTCCTGGCAAATTTCACCTCTTTGAAGCCTATCCGGTGACAAGCATCCAGTTCGTCCTCCAGAACTTTGAGATCGGTTCCTTCTGCAAGGCCCAGAACGCCGTCCACCCTTTTGAAGTCGCAGGCGATGCGCTCCGCTTTTTGAACGGCTTCAATTCTGTCAACGGCCGCGCGCTGGCTTTCATAGTGAAGGCGCGCCTTCCTGAGCCCATGCCGGGAAACGACTTCCTGGTAGAGATCGTCACTTTGGAACGTGAGATGCGCACTGGTCCGGCTTGTCATCCCGCCGCCCAGTTGACCGCGATCGATTAGAGCGACCTTGAGGCCATGCTCCGAGAGCTCATAGGCGACCGAAGTGCCGGCAATGCCGCTTCCGACAATTGCAACATCGACCGAAAGCGCCGACGACAAGGGCGGTGCAGCGACAGGGGAAACCGCCGTCCAAAGCGACTTTGAATGCTCGCGCGATGCGTTCATGCACTTCCAATCTTTCTCCACAGCTCCACGTTGCCCTGCTCACACAAAGTTGACTGCCAAGGTTAAGGTGGCCGATCGATCATTTGACCGCGATGATGCGTCGTACTTCGATCGTCGTGCCTTGCATGCAGAATGACATCTCCGCCACCTTTCCGATGACGCGCACGCGATCGCCGGATTTGAAGCCGCCTGCTCCACCAGCCAGCGTATAAAGCCGACCATCGTCGCCGCGCAGGGCAGTGCATTCCACTCCGTCATCGGTGATGACGCCGGTAACCCGAATGGTGGCGCCGCCGTCTCTGCTGCTTGCAGCGTTTGAACTCGACTCTGCCAGGCCCAAGGGTCGCGACAAGCTGTCGGCGCGGCCTTCATAGGGGCACAATGCGGCGGCCGTAGCCAGAGCAAACAACATCGACTTGGCCATGGACCTGCTCCTCGCTCGCCGCGTTCAACGCTTTTGCTCGGGCGATCGTTCACGGGCCACGAGCAGAAAGCTAGTTCTCGCGCGACGAGCTCGCCCGAACCGCGCAAAGCGTTCGAAGGATCCTGCATAGGAAATAGGGCTTGGCAACCAGTTGCGCTGCACGAATCGCCATCCATCAGGCACGCCACTGTGCTAGGGTGGGCCCAAGGCTCGGATCATTGAGGAAGCGTGATCAATCCTGGGCGATTTTCAAGTTCAGTCCGCGGTGGCACTGACAGGATGGAAATTCGACTTTCAGCGACGCTCCTCTTTGTCGGAGTGTTGATGTTTGTCGTCGCAGGCCTTTTTCACCCTGCTCATGCGGCTGCCAATGATCATCCGGCGATTTTTGCCGAGTACGCAGCAAGCACAATTTGGGCGGAGGTGCACCTTGCCCAGTTCGTCGGTATGGCGGTCATTGTTGCAGGGCTGCTTGTTCTGGGTGCAGCGCTTGATCAGGGCTTATGGCCGGCCCGATTGGGCGCCCTCTTTGCTGTTGTTGCCCTGGCTCTCTATAGCGTTCTTCAGGCAGTGGACGGCGTAGGGTTGAAGCATGCCGTTGATGCTTGGGTGGCGGCGCCTGAGGCAGAAAAGGCAGCACGCTTTGCGAGCGCCGAAGCCATAAGATGGCTCGAATGGGGAGCGAAAAGCTATCATACCTTTGCCCTCGGCACTTCGCTGTTCTTGTTCGCCATCGCGATCTATCGGTCGGGATTCGTCTCAAGACCAATTGGCTACCTGATGGGGCTGGCCGGCATTGCCTATGTGGTTCAGGGCTGGATTTTGGGCTCAGTGGGCTTCGACCCTGCAGAACTCCCCACCGTGGCCAGCATCCTCCTAAATCTTGCGTGGAGCATCTGGCTGATCGTTTTTGCCTGGCGGAACAAATCATCAGATGGGCTCTGATGGCCTATGGTTGTTCGGTCCATTTTTAAAGGAGGAGACTCGCTCAGGCATGCGGGTCTTCAGGGGCTTTTCCGAGTGACTAGCGCTGCAGGAATTTACAGTCCGAAAAGAGAATTCGACACGCAAAACTGGACAACGACGAGCTGGTCACCTGCTGCTCGCATCAATGGGCTGTGCCGCAATCTACACATTTCCAGCGTCTGAGTCCCGGCCGTCATCTTGACCTTGCTCATTGAGACGCTTTCCCGGTCGCTTTCGCGCCTCAGGTCCCAACAGCATGCCTTGATATTGCCAGCCTTGCCAGCAAAGCTTCTCCCGCCCTGATTTCAGGACACGAGTGCAAGGAGGCAGCAATGCCGAAGTTTCAGGTGGTCCTTGAGAGGACCGACACGATTACGAAGCAGGCGGAAATGATGGTCGAGGCGCCTTCTCCCGATGAGGCGCGGCAGACCATTCTGGCCGACCTGGAGGTCGACCCCGGCTCATATGATGACGATCTGGAGCCGGTTTCACAGAGCGCAGGGGACATGAAGGTCTCAACAGCAAGAGCAGAGAGCCCACATGACCCGACGCAGTTTCCCTGGCCCGTGGCGAACCGAGCCTAGAGAACGCGGCCAGTTCGTCATCAAGGACGCAAACGGTTTTTACTTTTGCCTACGTCCATGCCCGCACAGATGAGGCGTTGCGAGATTGGTATCTCACCCCGCTGGGGCGCTCACCTTAGCAACATCGATTGCCAGGCTTCCGGGCTGCTTTGAATGAGCGGCCCGGGACTTTGTGCGGCTTCCGGCCCTGGCCTTGGATAGGAATGTGAAGAGGCTGGTACAGGAGCATGGAGCAATTGATGGAGGAATGGTGGACCTACACCATCTCTGATTTTCTGCTTTTCTCCCCGCGCACTTATTACCGCATGATCGGCCTCTATAACCGCGCCCTGTGGCCGGCGCAGATCGCTGCCTTTGGGCTCGGACTTTTCCTGCTCTTCCTGTCGAGCCGCGACGGCGAAAAAGAAAGCCGGGTGCTGCTGCTGGCTCTTGCCTTCCTCTGGACATGGGTCGCCTATGCTTTTCATCTTCAGCGCTACGCGGCCATCAACTGGGCCGCGCCCTATGCAGCGGCAGCTTTCGCCCTCGAGGCGTTCCTCCTTCTTGTGGCTGCGTTGGCGCCTTCCGTCAAATTTCACAGGCCAAAGGCCCTCGCCCAATGGATCGGCTCTGGATTGTTCTTTTTCGCCTTGCTGGTTTATCCCTTTCTCGCTCGTCTTGCCGGAAGGGACTGGACGGAAGGCGAGATGTTTGGCCTGACCCCTGACCCGACTGCGCTGGGTGCGCTGGGGCTTCTCCTGATGTCGCGAGGACCTTTGCGCGTCCCGCTCACAATCATTCCCTTCCTGTGGTGCATCGCCGCTTCCCTCACGCTTCTCGCGATGAAAGCCCCTGAAGCCTGGGTCCTGAGCATCGCCGCCGCACTGGCGCTTCTCGCCGCCTTCCGTTCCGCTCTGCGCCCGAACAGCTAGGCGTTGCGCATCGCCGCCTCATGCGTCTTGGCGGCCGTGTCGAAACGGCGCCGCGCCTCCTGTATGGCGGCGCGGTTCTGTCGCGCCCAAAGTCCCATGGTGTTCACCGGTTCGAGCAGCGAGGAGCCTAGCGGCGTGAGCGCATAATCGACGCGCGGCGGGACCGTCGGGAACACCGTCCGCGTGACAAGCCCGTCACGCTCGAGCCCGCGCAGCGTCAGGGTCAGCATTCTCTGCGAGATGCTGCCCAGTCCCTTCTTGATCTCGCTGAAGCGCTTCGGTCCGTCTCCCAGCATGCCGACGACGAGCACCGTCCATTTGTCGCCGATCCGCGCCAGCACTTCGCTCACCGCACGGCAATCCTCGCGCAGGTGAAGGGTACTTGGTTTCACGGATGTGCCTTCTTGCGGCTTCATGTAGGTCACCTATATAGCCTCGGTAACAAAAGGTAACTTAGCAGCGGGCAAGGCGAACTTCAAGGCGCCTTGGCCAAACCGACGGGAACGCCAATGACCAAGCCGAGAATCGCCATCATCATCAGCAGCACACGCCCGACCCGCTTCGGTCACAAGCCGGCGGAGTGGATTCACAAGGCCGCCTCGGCCAGGGGCGATCTCGCGACCGAAATCATCGATCTGCGCGACTTTCCTCTGCCCTTTTTCGAGGAGGTGGCGTCGAACGCCTGGGCCCCGACCAAGAATCCCGTCGGCCAGGCGTGGCAGAAAAAGATCGGCCAATATGACGGCTACATTTTCGTAACCGCCGAATACAACAGAAGCATCCCGGCGGTTCTGAAGAACGCGCTTGACTACGCCTATCCCGAATGGAACCGCAAGCCTGCGGCCTATGTCGGCTATGGCTCGGTGGGCGGGGCGCGCGCCATAGAGCAGCTGCGCTTGATGTCCGTTGAACTCCAGATGGCTCCGACGCGCACCGGCGTGCATATTCAGGGCGCCGACTTCATGGCACTGGCCAAGGGTGAGAAGAATTTTGAAGATCTTGCCTATCTGTCGCAGAACGCCTCGACCATGCTCGATGAGCTCGTCTGGTGGGCGAAGGCGCTCAACGCCGCCCGCGCTCCAGCGCAGCTCGCCGCCGCCGAGTAAGGAACTCCGCCATGTCCATAAGACCCGTCAAACGCATCTCTCGATCACAGCCCACGACCGAGGGCGCCGGCGTCAAGCTCCACCGCGCCTTCGGTTTCGGCGCAACGGGGGAGTTCGATCCCTTCCTCTTGCTGGATGATTTCCGCAATGATCGTCCCGAGGATTATCGCGCAGGCTTCCCCTGGCACCCCCATCGCGGCATCGAAACGATCACTTATGTGCTGGCAGGCTCGGTTGAGCACGGCGACAGCTTGGGCAATCGCGGCGAGCTTGCCCCCGGCGACATTCAATGGATGACGGCAGGCAGCGGCATTCTTCACCAGGAGATGCCGCGCGGCGACAGCCAGGGCCGCATGCACGGCTTTCAGCTCTGGGCCAATCTGCCTTCCTCGCTCAAAATGACGAAACCCCGCTATCAGGATATCAAGGGCGCGGAAATCCCCGAGATCGTCGATGACGACGGCACGCGTGTGCGCGTCGTCTCGGGCGACTTCTGGGGCAAGCGCGGACCTGTTCTGGGGGTCGCCGCCGATCCCCGATATCTGGACGTGTGGATTCTGCCGGGCCGCCGCAAGACCCTTCCCGTCGAGCTGGAGCGCCACGCCTTCG
>DATBMX010000291.1:0-18679 GCA_036554625.1 Aestuariivirgaceae bacterium | reverse complement strand
TGCCGTCATCAACAAGCTGGCTGCCCAGGGAATGAAGATCGTCACGGCCGACCAGGCCCTCGTCCACACCTCGGGCCATCCACGCCGGGGTGAGCTGAAGGATGTCTACGCCTGGCTCAAACCAACGCTGCTCGTGCCCATGCATGGCGAAATGTGGCACTTGACCACGCATGTCGAGCTTGCCAAGGCGGTGGGAATTCACGAGTCGGCGCTCGTCACCAATGGACAGATGCTGAGGCTCGCGCCGGCTCCGGCGCAAATCATTGCCGAAGTGCCGTTCGGCCGCCTTCACGTCGATGGCAGGCTCATCGTGCCGGCGTTCGATGGGCCGGCGCGGGCGCGGCGAAAATTGTCTTTCGTGGGCGTCGTTCTCGTGAGCCTCGTGCTCGACCAGAGAGGCGATCTGCTCGATGCGCCTCTGGTTCTGCTCGACGGCGGTCCTCAGGTCGATGAGGAAGGGGCGCCATTGGGTGCCATCCTCGCCGACGCGGTGGAGGTGAGCCTCGCTTCTATGCCGCGCCCGAGACGCCGCCAGGATGACGCCATCCGCGAGACGGTGAAGATCACGGTCCGTCGCACGGCAGAGGAGATCTGGGGCAAGAAGCCGATCTGCCACGTGCTCATTCACCGCCTCTAGGAACCCGGAAGGGCTCGCGAATCTGCAGCCCTTCTGCTATGCGGCAGCGATCCACAATCCAGGATTTGACCCATGGGAAAGCGAACCGAACCGCCGCCGCCACGGTCTTTCGAGAGCATCAATCTGCGCGAGGCGCTGGAGGAGCGCTATCTCGCCTATGCTCTTTCGACCATCATGAATCGGGCCTTGCCCGACGCGCGTGACGGTCTCAAGCCCGTTCACCGCCGCATTCTCTATGGCATGCATATACTTCGCCTCGATCCTGGCACCGCGTTCAAGAAATGCGCCAAGATCGTTGGCGATGTCATGGGCTCCTTCCATCCCCATGGCGACCAGGCCATCTACGACGCGCTGGTTCGTCTCGCCCAGGACTTCTCTTCCCGCTACCCGCTGATCGAGGGCCAGGGCAATTTCGGCAATATCGATGGCGACAGCGCTGCGGCCTATCGCTACACCGAAGCCCGCATGACTGACGTCGCCAAGGCCCTTCTTGACGGCATCAGCGAGAACACGATCGATTTCCGGTCCAATTACAGCGGCGAGAGCGAGGAGCCGGTCGTCTTGCCCGCGGCCTTCCCCAATCTTCTCGCCAACGGCGCCTCGGGCATTGCCGTGGGCATGGCGACCTCCATCCCGCCGCACAATGTAGCCGAGCTTGCCGACGCGGCCTTGCACCTCATCAAGACGCCGAATGCCACGGTCCAGAAGCTCGTGCAATTCGTGCCGGGTCCCGATTTCCCCACCGGCGGCATCATCGTCGATGATCACGAGACCATTCTTGAAGCTTACAAGACGGGGCGCGGTTCCTTCCGCATTCGTGCCCGCTGGCGCCAGGAGGATCTTGGCCGCGGCACGTGGCAGATCGTCATAAACGAGATTCCCTATCAGGTGCAGAAGGGGAGGCTCGTCGAACGGATCGCCGAGCTCCTGAGCGAGCGCAAGCTGCCGCTTCTCGCCGATGTTCGCGATGAATCGGCCGAGGACATTCGCCTCGTCCTTGAACCGAAGAGCCGTTCTGTCGACCCGGTGCTTCTTATGGAATCGCTCTTCCATATCACGGAGCTTGAGAGCCGCTTTCCTCTCAATCTCAACGTATTGAGCCGCGGCAAGGTGCCCGTGGTCATGTCGCTGCGCGATGCGCTGCGCGAATGGCTCGATCATCGCAAGGAAGTTCTGCTGCGCCGCACCCGCTTCCGCCTCGGCGAGATAGCGAAGCGGCTCGAGATCCTCGACGGCTATCTCATCGCGTATCTCAATATCGATGAAGTAATCCGCATCATCCGTCGCGAGGACGAGCCCAAGCCCGTGCTGATGAAGCGTTTCAAGCTCACTGACACTCAAGCGGAGGCCATTCTCAACATGCGCCTGCGCGCCCTGCGCAAGCTCGAGGAGGTCGAGATCAGAACCGAGCACACGGAGCTGAAGAAGGAACAGTCCTCTCTCAACAAGCTTCTCAAGTCTGAGGATGCGCAGTGGAACCGCATTGCCGAGGAGATCAAGTCGATCAAGGCGAAATATGCCAAGACCACCCCCTTGGGCAAACGCCGCACCGATTTCTCAGCTCCGCCCGAGGTCGATTTCGACGCCGATCAGGCCTTCGTCGAAAAGGAACCGATCACCGTCGTCTGCTCGGAACGCGGCTGGATCAGGACCATGAAGGGTCACCTGGAATCATCGGGCGATCTTGCCTTCAAGGAGGGCGATCGGTTCAAGTTTCTGGTCCATGCCCAGACGACGGACCGCATCATGCTCTTCGTCTCATCCGGCAAGTTCTTCACCTTCGACGCCGCCAAGCTCCCCGGCGGCAGGGGCCATGGTGAGCCGCTGCGGCTCATGGCCGATCTCGACGTTTCCGACCGCATTGTCGCTCTCTTCGTCCATCGCCCCGAGCGCAAGCTCCTTATCGCCTCCTCGTCGGGAGACGGCTTTATCGTCTCTGAGGCGGAATGTGTCGCCACGACTCGCAAGGGCAAGCAGCTGCTGAACGTGAAACCGCCGATCGAGGCGAGGCTTTGCATCGCGGTGGAAGAAACCGCCACTCACCTCGCCGTAATCGGCGAAAACCGCAAACTTCTGATCTTGCCACTGTCTGAGGTGCCCGAGATGTCGCGCGGCAAGGGCGTGAGACTGCAGAAATACAAGGAGGGCGGCCTATCGGACGCGCGCACTTTCCGGCTCAAGGATGGCCTCGGCTGGATCGATTCCTCAGGGCGCAGCTTCGCCGTCACCGATTTGAAGGACTGGATGGGGGAGCGCGCGCAAGCCGGCAGATTGCCGCCCAAGGGCTTCCCGAGAAACAATCGCTTCAGTTAGGTTCTGGTCTCTTTGGAAGCGTGCGAAGCGATGTGCCCGTGATTGTCGATGCTCAGCGCGATCTCCTGCTTGGCATCGACCTCAAGAGTCGCACCAAAGGGGTGAAAGGCCTGATGCCAATGGCCATGAGTGCCGGGACTGTTGGTAATGGTCTCGTCTCCAAACTGCGCCTCGAACCAGCTCAGCACACCATCAGCTGTGCCGGAGCGATAAGCCAGCGCCGTGGCGGAAAGCGCCGGCCGCTCCTCGAGATAGTTATACTCATGCAGCAAAAAGGGTTCCGACAGCGGCGTGTAGTCATAGAGCCGCTCGCGAACCGGAAAATAACTGCGTGTGGAAAAGACATTAAGCGCTGAGACATCGAAGCCGCAGGCCTCGTCCACCCGGTTAAGCTTGGCGAGAGCCGGAGCCTCCACCAGGATGCCATATTGCTGGATCAAGCCCGGCATGATGAGTGTATCGGGCCGTGCAACCCGGCGGATATCCCGCGCCACCGCATGAAACCCTTCGCCCACCACGCCGCAATCGAGCGTCTCGGTGAAGATGACGTCTGGCTGTTCGGGCAGCAGGCTTTCGTCGACCAGCTTGCTCGAGTTGGCGCAGAACAGAGTAACGCGTTCGGAAAGCCCCGTGCTATTGATTACGCGCGAGGCGATATCGGCCAAGTGACCATTGGTCTCACACGTGTAGACATGTCTGGCGCCATATTTCGCAAACAGAAGCGCGATGAGGCCGCAGCCAGTGCCGACTTCGAAAACGACCTTCCGTTCCAGATCGAGTTTTGAAATAGCGCGTTCGAGCGCCCGGTTGCGGTCCTGATCATTTAGCATGGCGAAGTGCCAGGCAGGAAAGTCGCGCGCCGGATGTGCACGCGCCATGACCGTCCGGCCACGGATTTTCTCCGGAAAGGCGGACTTTGGCGCCTTAGCCGCAGGCCGCTTCTCGACCGCCAACTCGGAAATTACTGTCATCCCCGCTTTACCTACCCGAAAGCGCCCGCGCCGATTATCGCAGGCGTTGATTTAACGTACAGTTGATTCTTTCGTCCGAGACATAGAGGAATTTCGGCAGTGATACAACTTTAAATTATAAGAATTATCGCGATGCAATCTTAATGGGTAGGTGGTAAATTTAACGCAATATTTGCATTGAATTGTTCAACTGCTCGACGCGCCCGTTGAGCACTTCAATATTCGAGACTGGCTGGCGGATTGGGCTCGAGGGCCGCGCTGGCCAGGAACAGAAACATGGCAAACCAGGTCAATTGGATCGCCCAGGGAAAGCCTCTGCTGCTCGAAAGTGCCGCCGCTTCCGAGACGGGCGAACTTCATGCGCTCGACCGCGACGGCATGATCAAGCTCACCTTCGGCCCCTCCGGCACCGAAATCAAATGGTCGGTTTTCGCCGCGAACTGGGCCTCGATCTTCCATGTGCTCGATTGGCTGGAGACTTACCCGGAACCCTTCGATCTCAAATATTTCCTGTGCGGCTGGTTTAATGAGGTGGTCGAAACCGCCGCCGTAGCGCGCGAGCGTATCGAGATGATTCTCGCCAAGAGCGACATCCGCCTATCTCAGCGCACCTTCGTCCGCGAGGCGGATCCAAGACGCAGAGACATGCCAGCCTTGCTCAAGGCGGCCCTTCAGGACCGCTCGGTCCTGCCTGATTTCAGCATCGACTGCGTGCTTGATGAATCCCATCGCAGTTTCCGCGTCGGCCGCATCGGCAGCGAAACGCCGATCGCCAAGGTCTTCGGCTTTCACCCGGTCTCTTATCCCTGCATCAATGGCCTCTCTTATGATCATCTCGTGAGCCAAGCCTATGAGAAGGTCGTGGCCACCGGCCAGCCGCACTACGATCATGTGATTGCCGCCATGACCACGCCCGACGGCACGGTTACGTGGTTTCCCTATCAGCGTGTCATCCTTCCTCATCATTTGCCCGATGGCCGCAGGGGCGTATCGGTGGTGAGTCAGGTCGCTCCTGTCGATATCAGGATAGTTTAGCCGCGCGTTCCTCGACCAGATATTCGAGATCCGACCGTTCCGCGATTGCCAGCCATTCCCGGGCGTCCGCGCCCGCTGGCAGCCATTCCCATTCGAAGAATCCGCGCTCCATATGGGCATAGCCGATCCGCGTGACGAAGCCCTTCGTCGCCATCAGGTCCTCGGCGATCCCCCATATGGCGTCGGGATTCCATTTTATGAGCGCGAGGATCATGCCGAGCAGGGGAATGGTCTCGACCGCAAGCCGCTGCTTCACGTCTTTGCTGATCCAGAACTCGCCATGGTAGGCCACCTTGCCGCGTATGCGTTCGGTGATGGAGTTCTTCGGCGGCCTGATCTTGGAAGGCACGATCACTTCGCCGCGCTTCATATAGATGCCGATGACGAAACCCAGCGCCCAGTCTGCGAGGCATGTGTCGATGATATCGAGTCGGAATGCTTGAATGGTCACGACACGCTTCTGCGCATCGTAGCCGGCGGTCCAGAAGGCCTTGCCATTGCCAAGATCGGTTATGGTGGGATCGAAGAAGGGCGACACCGCCTCGTCGCGCAGAGAGCGGCGAAGCTCTGCGAATGTCTGGAAGTCCGATGAGATCTCCAGCCGAATTCCCATCTCCCGCGCCTGCTCATAAAGGGCATTGGCGACACGGGTTGCCGCCAGCGGATTGGCCAGAGCCTTCAGCATTCCTGTCATCTTGGATTCAGAAGAGGTTCGTCAATTCCGCTAGAGTTCAGAAAATGCTCAATGCCACAAGCAAATGCCCGCCGATACAGATCTCGTTAAAATGGTGAAGAAGCAGCAACGCAAGCCTGTTCAATCGAAAATATGTCAACTATTCGTCAAAACGAGTCCAACCTTCGCGCGTAAGCCTTTCCTGAGGAAGGAAACGAGCCTTGTAGGCCATTTTGCTGGAGCCTTGCACCCAATAACCGAGATAGACATGTGACATGCCCATCCGCTCGGCGCGGCTGATGCTGTCGAGGATCATATAGGTTCCAAGACTTCGGCTGGCGAAGTCGGGTGAAAAGAATGAATAGATGAGAGACAGTCCATCTTCCAGAACGTCGAAAAGAACCGCCGCCACCAGTTCGCCCCCGATTGAGCGTTCCGCGGAAGGCAGGCGGTACTCCGCAATCCGCGTCTCGACAAAGCTTTCATCGACCATGGCTGCGAAATCGAGGACGCTCATGTCCGCCATGCCGCCTTCTGAATGTCGCGAGTCGATGTAGGCGCGAAACAGTGAATATTGCTCCGAAGTTGCCTTCGCCGGCACGATCTTCAGTTTGAGATCGACGTTCAGCGCCCAGGTCCGGCGAAAGCTTTTCGACCAGCGAAAGCTCCTTGCCGGCACGCGCACGGAAACGCAGGCTCCGCATCCGTCACAGGCGGGTCGATAGGCGATATTTTGGCTTCGGCGAAATCCTCCCTGCGACAGCGTATCGTTGAGCGAACCCGCCTCATGTCCGATGAGGTGAGTGAACACCTTGCGTTCGAACATGCCCGTTAGATAGGGGCAGGGGGCAGGTGCGGTGATGAAGAATTGCGGAAAATTCTGCCTTTCCACGCTCAACCCTTGATGCTCCTCTCTCGCATGGTTCTTGATCTTAGCATGAGATGAGCCGCTGCACAGCCTGCATCAACGCAATTCTCTTCCCCCTGGAGCATCGAGCACGCGCGTCGTGAATCCCTGCGCCTCGATCAGCCGCACGATTTCTTCCGCATGCTGCTGATCGCGCGTCTCGATCATGATCTCGAGCTCCGCGCCCTTGGCCGGAATGTCGAGAAACATGCGCCTATGCGACACTTCGAGAATATTCGCGCCATGTTGACCGAGAAGCGTCGAAATCCGGCCAAGAACGCCCGGCCTGTCGTCGATAGTGATCCTCAAATTGACGATGCGCATCTCCCGCTGCAGCTCGCGGGTGATGACGGAGGAGAGGATTCTCGGATCGATGTTTCCCCCGCATAGGACGAGCCCGACCTTGCGGCCGCGAAAATGCGCCAAGTCTGCCAGCACCGCTGCGAGCCCTGCCGAGCCCGCGCCCTCCGCCAGTGTCTTCTGATGCGTCAGATAGGCCATGACGGCGCGCTCTATGTCGGATTCACCGACAAGCCTCACGTCATCGACATATTTCCGGCAGATGCTGACCGTTCTCTCGGTAACGTTTTTCACCGCTATGCCTTCCGCCAGAGTAGAGCCTCCGCATTTTGCCGGCTCGTCGCGAAGCGCTGCATACATGGAGGGATAGAGCTTGACCTCGACGCCGATCATTTCCACGTCGGGTTTGATCGTCTTGGCGGCGATTGCCGTGCCGGACATCACACCGCCGCCGCCGATGGGCACCACGATCACATCGAGCTCCGGCTCGTCCTCCAGCATCTCCAGCCCGATCGTGCCCTGGCCGGCGATGATCTTGTCGTCGTCATAAGGATGCACCAGGACAAGCCCCTTGTCGGCCGCGATCGCTTCCGCCGTCACTTGACTGTCCGCGAGCGTCTCGCCCGAGAGGATCACTTGTGCGCCATGCGCCCGCGTGCGTTCAACCTTCGTCGACGGCGTGGTTTCCGGCATTACGATGGTCGAGGGAATACCGAGTCGCTTGGCATGATAAGCGACCGCCTGAGCGTGGTTGCCTGCCGACATAGCGATCACCCCGCGGGATTTCTCGCTCGCCGAAAGGCTCGATAGTTTGATGAACGCTCCCCGGTCTTTGAACGAGTTGGTCACCTGCATGTTCTCGAGTTTCACATATATACGGGCGCCGGTGAGTTCCGACAATTTCCCCGAGTTGAGAAGCGGCGTGCGGACGACGTTACCCGCGAGCATTTGGCGCGCCCGTCTGATGTCTTGAAATTCGACCATGGCTTTCTTCCCGATTGGACACCCCTTGTATCATGGTGCATGTTCAAATTCATTGCGTAGAGCTGACAAGGCAAAGGAGAGCGGGATGTCGCATCGCGTGGCGTGGATCGGTTTGGGCGTCATGGGCTATCCAATGGCCGGTCATCTTCGAACGAAGGGTGCTCACGCTGTTCGCGTATACAATCGCACTCCGGCCAAGGCGGCGAAGTGGATGGAGCACTTCGGCGGCACCGCCGCCGACACGCCCCGTCAGGCAGTCGAGGATGCCGATTTCGTCTTCGCCTGCGTCGGCGCCGACAATGATCTCCGTGACGTATCCTTGGGATCCGATGGCGCGTTTGCCGGCATGAAGCGGGGCGCGGTATTCGTCGACCACACCACCGCCTCGGCGGATATTGCGCGCGAGCTGCACGCCGCCGCAAAGGAGCGCGGATTGGGCTTTATCGATGCGCCGGTCTCCGGTGGCCAAGCCGGCGCCGAAAACGGGGTGCTCACCGTCATGTGCGGCGGCGAGGAGCAGGTCTATGCCAGGGCGGAACCGCTCATCGCTTGCTATTCGCGCATGCGCCGGCTGCTGGGGTCCGCCGGGTCGGGCCAGCTTGCCAAGATGGCGAACCAGATCGCCATAGCCGGTCTGGTCGAGGGTCTTGCCGAGGCCATTCACTTCGGCATGAAGGCTGGCCTCGACATGGAGGCCGTCATCGAGGTCATTTCCAAGGGCGCCGCCGGCTCCTGGCAGATGGAGAACCGCTACAAGACCATGATCGCGAACAAGTTCGACTTCGGCTTCGCCGTCGACTGGATGCGCAAGGATCTTGGCATGTGTCTTGCGCAGGCCCGTCGCAGCGGCGCCCATCTGCCGGTTACGGCGCTCGTCGATCAATTCTATTCGGAAGTACAGAAGATGGGCGGCAGGCGCTGGGATACTTCGAGCTTGATCGCGCGGCTTCAGCGCTAGATCGCGGGAGTGGCCTATCGCCTCTGCTTCAGAGCGCGCGCCACGTCGCGGGCGAAATAGGTGAGGATCCCGTCGGCGCCGGCACGTTTGAACGAGATGAGGCTTTCCTCGATGACACGGGAGTCGAGCCAGCCATTCTTGATGGCCGCCATGATCATCGCATATTCACCGGACACCTGATAGGCGAAAGTGGGCATGCCGAAGGCGCTCTTGAGCCTGTAGAGAATATCGAGATAGGGGAGACCCGGCTTCACCATGATCATGTCGGCTCCCTCGATGATATCGAGTTCTGCCTCGCGCAACGCCTCATCGCCATTGGCGGGGTCCATCTGGTAGGACTTCTTGTCGCCTTTGAGCGCTGAGGATGAACCCACCGCATCACGAAACGGTCCATAGAAGCCGGAGGCGTATTTGGCCGTGTAGGCCATGATCATCACATCCTTGTGCCCATTGGCTTCAAGAGCGCGCCGGATGGCTCCGACGCGCCCATCCATCATGTCGGATGGTGCAAGAATATCGCACCCGGCTTCGGCCTGAACAAGCGCCTGCCGCTCGAGCATCTCGATCGTCGCATCGTTGAGAACGCGCCCGCCCTCGAGAAGCCCGTCATGGCCGTGGCTGGTATAGGGATCGAGCGCCACGTCGCAGAGCACGCCGATATTGGGCACCTCGCGCTTGATCGCGCGAACCGCTCGGCAGACGAGATTTTCGGGATTGAGCGCCTCCCGGCCGTCGGGCGTTCGCGCCCCGGGCTCGGTGTAGGGGAAAAGGGCGATCACCGGAATTTCGAGCTCAGCCGCCTCCGCTGCCGCTCTGATCGCCCTATCGATCGAATATCGCTCGACGCCAGGCATCGAGTCGACGGGCTCGCTGCGCCCGCTGCCCTCGCAGAGGAAGATCGGCCAGAGAAGATCATTGGCGCTGAGGCGCGTTTCCTGTGCCAGCCGTCGCGACCAGTCGAACTGGCGCAGCCTTCGCATGCGAATGGCCGGAAAGCCTGCCGCTGGCATGGCAGGGGCGTCTTCAGCCCGCCGCGCCGCCCGCAAGGAGACGGGTTTCTCGCTCGATCGGTTCATCCGCGACCCTGTGCACGATTTCGCCAAGCCGTTCAAGCTTGCGCTTGCGCCGCTGCTCAGCGGCAGTACTTCCCTCGTCCCGGCCTCAGTTTCATGAGATCGAGGTGATAATGATCCTTGTGATGAGCATCCGAGCCCGGTCCCAGCACCGTGTTGAAGTATTTGCAGGCTCCAGCCCTGGTTTTCTTCATGAAATCGCCGCGGCTGGCGAGCGACAGCCCCTTGATCGAGCCGCTCCAACCACGGCCGACCGAGGCCTCCATTCGGTTCGAGAACTTGAAGTCGGCAATGTCGAAGGCATTGCCGAGCCCATGTTCGCTGAGTTTTCCGGATGAGGCATTGTTCCTGAGCCTGCAGGCATAGGCGGACGCATTCCTTACGCCTGTCAGCCGCGTGTTGAACTCCGTCTTCGCTGCCGGTTGCACGACTGTCGTGATCCAGCCGTGCAGGGCGGAGACCATGTCGCAATTCAAAATCGCCGGCGGCGTGATCGCAACCCCGGCGACGGCGGACACCGAGAGCGGATAGGCTATGCCGCAGCCCTTCGGCCGTCCGATGGGATCCCTCGTCTCGAACTTGACATCGAGACCGCGCAGGACGCTTTCGCATTTGCTGCGCGCCTCGGCCACGGCCTGTTTCGGCCAGTTTCCATAACGGCGCGTGCTTGGCAGCCTGGCGGAAAGAGAACCTTGATGGGCGAGCGCCGCCACTGTTGAAGCGAGTCCCAGTTCGGCGGACGGTTTTCGGCGGGGCAGGGGAATTTCGGGCTTGCCTGCCGTCTCGGCTTCATCGAGGGTCAGCTCCTCGTCCAGGTCTTCATCCAACGCCTCGGCCTCTCCCTCGAAGGCATCCGTCCTCGAGACAGCGGGCAAACGAGAGAGCGCTCGCTTGGACGGTTCACTGTCTAGATCGACGAATGCCGCCGCCGGCACCGCCCGAACCGTTCCGAGATCAACCGCCGCCGGCTCGGCGATGATGAGCTGGTGCTTGGGCGTTGAGCCCACCGACAGCGCGATCATGCCGGCAATTGCGGCGCCCGCGATGAAGCCCGATACGCCGAGCGCAAGGCCTATGGTTGTTCCCCGCCTCAAATCATCCCCCGTTCCGGTCGCCGCCAAACCCCTGCGGGCGCCCTGTTAACCAATAGTTCAAGAAACGCCTAAAATTGAAACCACATTAAGGCAGCCCTCCTAATCTGAAAACGTGAGTTCAAGTCGGAGGGTTAAGACGTGCGCTTTGGAAATCCGTATCTCGCTTTGGCTGCAATCACATTTGCGCTCCCCGTTCAAGCGGCTGAATTCACTCCCCTTGGGGTTACCGAGCTCCTGACCAAGAGCTATGTCGCGGCGGCGAGATGCAGATTCCTTCATGCCGCGGAGCAGCAGGAGCTTGCCGGCTACTTCGGATATGCCAAAAAGGCTGCGGCCGAGATCGAAGGCCGAGGCTCTGCCGAACAGGCATTGGAGCGCGGCCGCTCTTCGGGCGAGACAGTCTCGTGCACATCTGCAACGCGTCGTGAAGTGCTGGCCACTCTCGCAGCGGCGCGGCGCGCAATGACGGCCTACAATGGAGGCGCCGAAGGTGAAACGCCGGAGGCGAACAATTAAGGTAAACGCTTTCTCCGATAAGAAGAGCGGTCTCGAAGTAATCTCCGGTCAACGTTACTTGGAATTCACAGCAATAGCGCTGAAAATAAAGAGAAATTTACCGAAACACTTGAGGCGTTCTTAATCGCGCCTGCCCTATCGTCGCCCGCATAACGGGAGGGGATCAAGAAATGCCCTCCTCGGGGAAGACAAGGGCAGGTGTTAAATGCGTAATCAGCTTCAAACGGCGCTGGCGGAGCCGCCGGCGAACAACAAGCAGGAAGTCAAGCATCGCTATGTCGAGGCTTTGACGTTGATCGAGCGGCTGCATCGCCGGTTGCTTGACGTAATCAAGGATGAGTTCGAGCGCCAGGGCGAGCCGGAGGTCAATCCCGTTCAGGCTCTTCTGCTGTTCAACATCGGCGACGCCGAACTGACGGCGGGCGAGCTCAAGACCCGCGGCCATTATCAGGGCTCGAACGTTTCATACAATCTGAAGAAGCTCGTCGAGGCGGGCTACGTTAATCATGAGCGCTCGAATTCCGACAAGCGCTCGGTTCGCGTGCGGCTCACCACGCGCGGCCAGGAGGTTCGCAAGAAGGTCGACGCCCTCTACAATCGGCAGGTCTTGTCCATCGCCGATGTCGCAGGGCTGCCCACAGAGGAGTTCGACCGCCTCAATAAGGCCCTGTCGCGTCTCGAGCGTTTTTGGACCGACCAGATCCTTTATCGGCTCTAACGCCGCTGTTCTTGTAGAGAAGGCCCGCAGGAGCGCATCTCCTGCGGGCCTTGTTTTCGCCTCAAACTCACCATCTCTTGATTGGCAAATTCCTGCCTGAATCGGCAGGCATGTACGAGCTGTTCCAAGCCCTGTGGATTCGCGACTGTGACGTCAATGTCACACTCTTGTGGGACGTTGTGAAGACGATCGGCTTGCGACGAGGCTGTTTTGACGCGCGTCTATGGTTGCTGCTAAAACACGCACGCTCATGAGGGGATCAGAGGCAGGGGAATGAACGACAACACCGGGAGAAATTGCAGCTTGCAACCAGGCAAGCGCCTGTCGCGACGCGCCTTCCTGCTGCTCACCGCCGCGATGGCCGTAAGTTTCGCGGCCGACCCCGCCTCGGCGCTGTTCAAGCGCAAGGAGAAGACCAGCGCTCAAAGCCAGAACATTAACAAGGCCAAGTCGAAAGCCACCACCGTAACCGAGGTGCTGCAGGACGAGCGCGAGGCCGCTCCCATGTTCGCGCTGCTCAGTCCCCTGCACATGCAGCGCGCCATCAACCGCTACGAGAGGGTTGCGGCGCAGGGCGACTGGCCACGGGTGGAATCCTCGAAGGCGCTCGCCAAGGGCGGCAGCGGCGAGGAAGTCGTCGTTCTGAAACAGCGCCTCGCACTCGAGGGCTATCTGCTCGACGAGGGAAGTTTCGACGACGAGTATGACGGAATCACCCAGCGCGCCGTCATGCGTTTCCAGAAGAATCACGGGCTCGAGCCCACCGGCAAGGTTGGCAAGCAAACGGCCGCCGCCCTCAATGTTTCCGCTCGCGCAAGGCTTGCCACGCTGCTCGCGAACTTGCCGCGCGTGCAGGAATATTCGCGCGACCTCGCCGACCGCTACATCATCGTCAACATTCCCGCCGCGCAACTGGAAGCCGTGTCGGGCGGCAGCGTCTATTCGCGCCATAACATCATAGCGGGCAAGCCCGACCGTCCATCGCCCGTCGTCGTGACAACAATCAGCGACCTCAAGTTCAATCCCTACTGGAACGCCCCGGCGAGCATTGTCGAGAAGGACATCATACCGGCGCTCTTGAAGGATCCCGATCATCTGGCAAAGCTCAACATTCGCGTCTTCGACGGGGTTGGAGGGCCTGAGATCGATCCTTCGATGGTGGATTGGGCGAACACGCCCGGTGATCGTTATCACTTCCGCCAGGAGCCTGGCGAAGAGAACGCCATGGCCTCGGTGAAGATCAACTTTCCCTCGCCTTTCGGCGTCTACATGCACGACACGCCGACCAAGGAGCTCTTTGGAGCCGGCGAGAGATACTTCAGTTCGGGCTGCGTTCGCGTCGAGGACGTTCACACGCTGATAAATTGGATCCTTCGCGGCCAGGACGGCTGGGACATGGATCGCATCAAGGAAGTAGCCGCAAGCGCGGAGCGCATCGACGTCGAAGTGCATGGCGGGCCGCAGGTCCGCTGGGTCTATCTTACGGGCTGGGTCACGGACGATGGCAGCGTAAATTTCCGTCCCGATATCTATGGTCTTGATGGAACCGGCTTTGTCATAGGCCAGCCTCTGCCCGTTGGGCAGGGCGTGGGAAGCCAGCGCTGGGTCACCGAGCCGCTTCCCTATAGCTATGAGGACAATGGCGTCGCTTCGGCCTCCGACGCTGCGCCTGACGCTCAAGCCATCGGCCAGTCAAAGCAGTCGGGGCCGGTACAGCTTATCAAGAAAACCAATTTCAATAAGCAGCCGCAGGCGTCGGCCAGCAAGGCGCTTGCCGAGGAGGGGCAGGTGCCAACCTTCGGCCAGCAGGGCGCGAACTAGGTTCAGCCCCTTCGTCGCATCTCGATCCAATGCATCAGCGCAAGTGATGCAAGCGTGAGCCCGGCAAAGCCGCTGACCAGCGGAAGCACCGTGCCGTCATAGGCCTGTCCGATGAGACTGCCGAGCGCGAGGGAAATGAAAGTCGTGAAGGAGCCGACCACCGCCGCTGCCACCCCCGCGATATGACCCAAGGGCTCCATGGCGAGAGCGTTGAAGTTTCCGAACAGGATCCCGAAGCAAAAGAAGACGCCGAGCAGATAGGACATGAGCAGCCACAAGCCGGGCGCACTGTCGAGAATTGCGACATAAAGCCAGAACGCGATCGACAGGCCGCAGCTTAACGAAAGCGCCCAGAAGCACATGCTTCGCATGCCGTATTTCATGACGAGCCGCGAGTTGAGGAGGGATGCGGCGCCGATCGCAGCCGCCAGCGCGCCGAAATAGACCGCGAACAGCCTGCCCGCTCCATAGAGGTCCTGAAAGATCTGCTGCGACGAGGTGAGATAGCCGACGAGCGCTCCGAAGATCATTCCGGCGACTATTGTGTATCCGAGCGCAGTCCGATTGCGGCATGTCTCCGCGATGGCAAGCCCGATCCGGCTCAATGAGAATGTGAGGCGCCGCTCGGGCGGCAGCGTTTCCGGCTGCCTCAGAACATGCCAGAGAAACGCCGCGATGCCGGTCAGCAGGAGCAGGCCGAAGATCGCTTGCCAGGGAGCGACGAGCAAGATCGCCTGTCCGACTGCTGGAGCAATGATCGGCACGAGGATGAACACGGCCATGGCCATCGACATGATGCTCGCCATGGCGTTGCCCTCATAGCGATCGCGCACCATCGCCACCGCGAGAATCCTGGGTCCGGCCGCGCCGACGCCCTGCAGGGCCCGGCCGAAGAGCATCATGGTGAAATTGACGGCAAAGATCGAAACGAGGCAGCCGATCAGAAAAATCACGAACCCCGCATAAATGACGGGCTTGCGGCCAAAACTGTCTGACAGTGGCCCATAGATCATCTGCGCTGATGCAAGGCCCAGGAACAATGTCGTGATCACGAGTTGGCGATCATTGGCCGAGCGAGCACCGAGATCCCTTGCAATTTCTCCGATTGCCGGCAGCATGCTGTCGATGGCGAGGGCGACGAGCGAAATCGTCAGCGCCACCAGGGCAACGAACTCCGATCTCCTGATGCTTGCTTCAGTTTCCATGCGCAAAATCAAAATCTTGCCTGCTCCGGTGCGGCAAAGAGGCGGTAGCGTCAGTTTGGCCCGGCTGATATGGCTCTGAGGCAATGACAGGCAGCCCGGGCCCAGATAGTTCGCATGGTTGATTACCGCAAGTATTTTTCCGACGCGCTCGCCAGGATCAAGTCCGAAGGCCGTTACCGCATCTTTGCCGAATTGAGCAGGAGACGCGGAGCCTTTCCCAGGGCAATTCTTCATCAGGGCCTCGCAACCCGCGAGGTCACGGTCTGGTGCTCGAACGACTATCTCGCCATGGCTCAGCATCCCGCGGTTATTGCGGCCATGAAACATGCCCTCGACGAGGTGGGAGCAGGTTCGGGCGGCACGCGAAATATTTCCGGCACCACGCACTATCATATCGTGCTCGAGCGCGAGCTTGCCGATCTTCATCGCAAGGAGGCAGCGCTCCTCTTCAACTCTGGCTACATGGCGAATGAGGCGGCCCTGTCGACGCTTGGCCGCATCATGCCGGGTCTCGTCATATTGTCGGATCAGCTCAATCATGCCTCGATGATCGAAGGCATTCGTCACGCCCGCTGCGAGAAACTGATCTTTGCCCACAATGACCTTGCCGATCTCGAAGCCAAGCTTCGCGCGGTTTCACCGGACCGCCCGAGACTCATCGCATTTGAATCCGTTTACTCCATGGACGGAGATATCGCTCCGCTAAGAGAGATCATTGCTCTTGCCCGCCGCTACGGCGCTCTCACCTATCTGGATGAGGTTCATGCCGTCGGCATGTACGGGCCGCGCGGCGGCGGCATCGCCGAGCAGGAGGGGCTGTTGGGCGAGATCGACATCATCGAGGGCACCCTTGCCAAGGCTTTCGGCTTGATCGGCGGCTATATCGTCGCCGACCGGCTCATCGTCGATGCGATCCGATCGATGGCATCGGGCTTCATCTTTACCACTTCGCTTGCCCCTTCGATTGCCGCTGGAGCCATCGCCAGCGTACGCCATCTGAAGCAGAGCAGGGAAGAGCGCCGTCTGCAGCGGGAGCATGCCAGTCTCCTCAAGCATGAGCTTGCCCGCCGCGGCCTGCCGGTGGTTCTCGGTCCCACGCACATCGTGCCGGTGGTGATCGGCGATCCCGTCCGCTGCAAGGCCTTGACCGACGCCCTGCTCGAAGAATTCTCGATTTACGTTCAGCCGATCAATTATCCGACTGTGCCCCGAGGGGCGGAGCGCATCAGGCTGACTCCCGGCCCGTTTCACGGGCCGGCCGAGATCGCTGAACTCGCTGCCGCCCTTGAAATGCTTTGGCTTCGATTGTCGCTGCCGCGCGCCGCTTGACTAAGCATGGCCGCGAAGGGAAAACGACATGCCGCAGCAAGGCAAGCTTTGTCCTTGCAAGCGTCCATACGAGGGCCTTGAGGGCATCACATGCTGAAGCGTACCAAAGACAAGCCGAAGGCCCGGATTTCCAGGGCAAGGCAGCCGAAGGCGCCGTTTTCCGGCTTCTTCCGCGACCATCTCGAGACGGTCGACAGGGCCGTGGCCGCGGCGATCCGCAAGGAGCTCGGCCGCCAGCAGCATGAGATCGAACTCATCGCCTCAGAGAACATCGTCTCGATGGCGGTGTTGGAGGCGCAGGGCTCCGTCTTGACCAACAAATATGCCGAGGGCTACCCCCGCCGGCGTTACTACGGAGGCTGCC
This sequence comes from Aestuariivirgaceae bacterium, assembly GCA_036554625.1. Classification (GTDB taxonomy): domain Bacteria; phylum Pseudomonadota; class Alphaproteobacteria; order Rhizobiales; family Aestuariivirgaceae; genus DATBLQ01. The sequence continues at coordinate 1,781 of DATBMX010000291.1, read as the reverse complement.
AGTTCGTCGACGAGGCGGAGGAACTGGCGATCGAGCGCGCCAGGCAGCTTTTCGGCTGCACCTTCGCCAATGTGCAGCCTCATTCGGGCGCTCAGGCCAATCAGGCGGTGTTCTTCGCGCTTCTGCATCCGGGCGACACGTTCATGGGCCTCAATCTCGCCGCAGGCGGGCATTTGACACATGGCTCTCCGGTGAACCAGTCGGGCAAATGGTTCCGCGTAGTTCCCTATGGCGTCGATCCCAAGACGCATCTCATCGACTATGACGCGGTGCAAAGATTGGCCGAGGCCGAGAAGCCCAAGCTGATCCTGGCCGGCGGCTCGGCCTATCCGCGGATCATCGACTTTGCCCGCTTTCGCGCCATTGCCGACAGCGTGGGCGCGTTCTTCATGGTCGACATGGCTCATTTTGCCGGTCTTGTTGCCGGCGGCATTCATCCAAGCCCTCTGCCGCATGCACACGTCGTCACGACGACAACACACAAGACGCTGCGCGGCCCCAGGGGCGGCCTTATCCTGTCGAATGAGGAGGAATTGGGCCGCAAGATCAACTCAGCCGTATTTCCCGGTTTGCAGGGGGGCCCGCTGATGCATGCCGTAGCAGCCAAGGCCGTGGCCCTCGGCGAGGCGTTGCGGCCGGAATTCAAGACCTATGCAAGGGCGGTTGCAGCGAATGCCAAGGTGTTGGCCGACACCATCATGTCGGGCGGCCTCGACATTACCTCGGGGGGAACGGACACGCATTTGATGCTTGTCGATCTTCGCCGAAAGAGGCTCACCGGCAAGCTCGCCGAACAGGCGCTCGGCCGCGCCAACATCACTTGCAACAAGAACGGCATCCCTTTCGATCCCGAGAAGCCGACGATCACCTCCGGCATCCGCTTGGGCACGCCGGCCTGCACGACCCGCGGATTTGGTCCGGCCGAGTTTGCCGATGTCGGCGAGATGATCATTGAAGTTCTCGACGGACTTGCGCGCAATGGCGAAGAGGGCAATTCTCGCGTTGAGCAGGCCGTCAAACGGCGCGTCGTCAAGCTGACAGGCCGCTTCCCGATCTACGGCTAGCCAGCGAGGAATCATATGCGCTGTCCATACTGTGGCAGTGGCGACACCCAGGTGAAGGACAGCAGGCCGAGCGAAGATGGCGCCGCCATCCGTCGCCGCCGGTTCTGTCCCGACTGCGGCGGGCGCTTCACCACCTTCGAGCGCGTGCAGTTGCGCGAGCTGCAGGTCCTGAAGCGTTCCGGCCGCCGCGTGCCATTCGATCGCGACAAGCTGATGCGTTCGGTGCAGATCGCTTTGCGCAAGCGTCCGGCCGACCCCGAGCGGGTCGAGCGCATGGTATCTGGCATTGTCCGAAGGCTCGAAGGCTTGGGCGAGAGCGAGGTGAAGTCGGAGACCATCGGCAAACTCGTCATGGAGGGGCTGCGCACACTCGATGACGTGGCCTATGTCCGCTTCGCCTCCGTCTATAAGAATTTCCGCGAAGCCAAGGATTTCGAGGAGCTTTTGGGCGAGCTCTCGGGGGAAGAGAATCGCGAGGGCAGGGGAGAATAGGACCTGCCGATCCCTGGCGACGAGGATCACATGCGTCACGCCCTGTCACTTGGACTGAGGTCCCTGGGCGCCACCGGCAAGAATCCGGCTGTCGGCTGCGTGCTGGCGAAAAATGATTGCGTCATTGCCGTCGGATCGACAGGAGAAGGCGGGATCCCTCATGCCGAAGCTCAGGCGCTCGCCATGGCAGGCGATCGCGCGCGTGGCGCCACAGCCTATGTGACG
>DATBMX010000020.1:0-3241 GCA_036554625.1 Aestuariivirgaceae bacterium | reverse complement strand
TCGGCGTTCTGGTCGAGAACGGCGAGAACGCCGTCGAGCTCGCCGAGCGAGGAAGCGCGGGCGGCGTAAACGATCTGCGCCATGCCGGCGGCAAGATTGTCGGCCGTCGCCTGGCCTGAGGCCAGTATGATCTCATTGACGCTCCATGTGCCGACGTGAGGCAGCATGTGGTCGCGCAGCATCTTGGACATGCTGTACATGGCGATGGCGGCGTCATTGGCGCCCGGCGCGCGCGCTTCGGCGTGGGCGGCGGGAAAGGGTGTGCCTGATTGGTGCTTCACCGACTTGAGCCAGCTCTCCGGCCGCTCGCACAGGAATTCATAGAGCACGCAGTAGAAAGCGCCGCAGTGCGTGTCCCAGCGCGCGGTGTTGCACAGTGGCGGCATGTAGAAGGGATGGAAGGAGACGATGGCATCGAGGCCGTCATAGTAGCCGCGCGCCGCGTGAATGGGCTTTGAGCCGCGCATCTTCTCGGCCGGCTCGCCCATGAGCCGCAAGGTGCCGTCAAGCCCATGCGTCTCCATCGCCGCCTTGGCCGCGAGAAGGCCGGCAAGAGCGCCGATGCCGAGGGCGGAATGAGGATCGGTGTGGCCGGCGGCAAACCGCGAGAGGCCATCACGCGGAGCGCGGTAGCACGCCGCCTTCTGGCAGTTTCCGGGAACTGCGTCATATTCGGCATAGGCCATGAGGCGAGGCCCCCTGCCCCTCGCCCACTCGGCGCAGAAGGCCGTGGGCATGCCGCCCGAGCCTTCCTCGACGGTGAAGCCATGGGCGCGCAAGGTCTCCACATACCAGGCCGAGGAGCGATACTCGCGCCATGCAGGCTCGGCCAGACTCCATATGTGTGCGTTCCAGGCGGACCAGTCGCGGCGATGATCGGCGATCCAGCGATGGGCGGTGAATTTCGGAGCTGAGAGTGCCATGCGTGCTGGGTAGGCTATCATGCCGGCAAAGGAAGCCGGAGCCCTCTTCGCGTCACCCCGAGGACGGGGATGACGCCATGGCGTCCTGTCACCAGAAATCCTTGTGGTCGTTTACGATCTCTGCTTCGAGTTCAGGGAATGGGCCACGGATCGCGACATGGCGCCGTCCGGCGGCGAACACCTGGTGACAGCTCAGATCGAGGGTCAGATTCTCCGGGTTGTTTCCGGTCAGCTCGGCCAGCCGCTTTTCGCTGAGTCCGTAGACCACGGTGCCGATGCCAGCCCAGTAACAGGCCCCGGCGCACATGCAGCACGGCTCGACCGAGGTCACCAGCGTGCATCGCTCGAGAAACGTCGGGTCGTATTGCTGCGCGGCCGCCCGGGCTACGTTTGCCTCGGCGTGGCCAACGCCGCGATCCCGCGCGAAGGTGTTGCCCGATGAAAGGAGCACGTCGCCCTCCGGTCCGACCAGGAGCGCCCCGAAGGGATGATTGCCACTGGCCCGGCTCCCGGTGGCGATCTCCACGGCGAAACGTAGATATTCGGTATCGCTCCTCATGGCCGCCTCCTTGGGATGCCTATTCGCAACTGCACGCGCAAAGGCCCTTTGCCTGGATTCTATATTCTTGGAGCGGATGGGAGCTGTCTAGTCGTGGGCATTCACGGCTCGCGAAAGAGCTGCTCGGAGTTTCGGCCTGCCCGACCGGGCATAGCTAGCGATGCACGCCGATATAGCGCTCGAGCGGCAACGGGTTGGCGGCGAGATCCTGCGCAGGCGCCTCATGCTGAATGCGCCCGTTCTCCATGAGCAGAATGCGGTCAGCCACGCGCAAAGCAGATTTCACCTGCTGCTCGACCAGGAGCACGCGCAAGCCCTGCCCCTTGAGAAGCGCGAGCGCATCGAGAATCCGGCTGACGATCGCCGGCGCCAGTCCTTCGCTCGGCTCATCGAGCAGGAGCGCCTTCGGCCGAACGCACAGCGCGCGCGCCAGGGCGAGCATCTGCTGCTCGCCGCCGCTCAGCGTGCCGGACTGCTGCTTCAGCCGCTCCTTCAGCACCGGAAAAAGAGCGAGCACCTGATCGAGCGTGTCCGCGCCGTTTCCGCCGGCGATCAGGCCGAGCCTCAGATTCTCCTCGACGTCGAGTTCGCCGAAAAGCCGGCGGCCTTGCGGCACATAGGCGATGCCGCGCGAAGGCGCGAGATGCGCCGGAAGCCCCATGAGCTCCTGCTCGCAGAGACGGATCGATCCCTGCCGTCTTGGCATGAGACCCATGATCGTCTTGAGCAGGCTCGTCTTGCCTGCCCCGTTCCGGCCCATGAGACCCACGATTTCCCCATGGGCGACGTGAAAGGAAACGTCCTTCACCACCTGGACGGCGCCATAGAAACCGCTGAGCTTGTCGATCGAGAGCATCAGCTGCCGAGATAGGCGTGTTTCACGGCCGGGTGCCGCTCGATGAATAATGGCTCCCCTTCCGCCAGAACGCTGCCCCTGTCCATCACCGTCACCTTCGTCGCAAGCTCGAGCACCACGCTCATATTATGCTCGATGAGAAGGATCGTCATTCTCTCGGCGGCGCTCCTGATGAGCGCGCAGAATGAACTGATTTCCGAGGGCGCCAGGCCTTGCGTCGGCTCGTCGAGAATGAGAAGCGAGGGATTGAGCGCCAGGCCCATGGCAAGCTCGATGAGCCTTTGATGACCGTAAGATAGTTCCCCCGCCGGCTCGCTCATCGCCTCGGCCAGTCCAACCAGCGCGAGCGCACGCTCGACCTCGGGCGCGAGACGATGGTCCGGCAGCGCGAGCCTGTCGCGCCAGCCCGACATGATCCGCCTCTGCACGGCAAGGGCGACATTGTCATAGCAGCTGAGCCTCGGGAAAATGCTGGTGATCTGGAACGTGTAGACGATGCCGCGCATCACTCTCTGCCAAGCGCGCAGGCGCGTGATGTCCTTGCCCTTGAAAATGAGCTGGCCCGAATCCGGCATGAGGCGGCCGCTGATCATATTGAGAAGCGTCGTCTTGCCTGCCCCATTGGGGCCGATGATCGCGCGGATTTCGCCCGCTTCGAGCATGAGCGACACATCGCGAACCGCCTGGATGCCGCCGAAGCGCTTGCGCGCCGCACGCACCTCGAGCAGGCTCACGGCAGCCATGGCATGAAACTGCGCCTGAGGCTGCCCACGATCCCGCCGGGGAACCACAGCGTCACCGCCACGAGCGCAAGCCCGACGAGCAGCATGTAGCTCGACGTGAGGCCGCTTGCGACATCGACGAGATAGAACATGACCACGGTGCCCGCGAGCGGCCCAAGCG
>DATBMX010000119.1:0-9786 GCA_036554625.1 Aestuariivirgaceae bacterium | reverse complement strand
GTATGAGCTGGTTGACCTCCGAGGCGGCTTCCATGTGCGGCATGTGGCCTGCCGCGGGGATCACTTTGACCTGCACATTGCCGCTCAGCTCCCCGGCATGTTTGGCGGGAATGATCTGGTCCTGCGCGCCGAAAATAACCTGCACGGGAGCCTTGAGTGCCGCGAGCTTTCCCTTCAACAGAGCGCTCTGCTTTCCGCCTGCGAATGCCTTCCCTGCTATGCTGCGCAACACCTGGTCGACGCCGTCCATGCGCTTGTATTTGAGCACGTCGCTGATCATGTCACGGCTGACGAGCCCAGGATCGGCAAAGAGCTTCTCCAGTTCGGGCTTGAGATCCTTGCGCCCGCCGGCCTGCACGAAGCCCTCGACATAGGCGATGTTGATATCCTCCCCCAGCCCGGCGCTCGAAACGAGCGTCAGCGAGGCGACCATTTCCGGGTGATCGATCGCCATTTGCAAAACGATGGCGCCGCCCAGCGAATGGCCGACGAGATGGGCACGTTCGATCTCAAGCACGTCCATGAAGCCCGCCATGGCATCGGCGAACTCCTTCACCGATCCTTCCTTCACCTGCTTGTCGGACCCTCCGTGCCCGGGCAGATCGACGGCATAGGTTGCTTGGCTTTGAGCGAGCTGAGGATGGTTGAACATCCATGTGTTGAGGTCGGCGCCGAAGCCGTGGACGAGAATGATGGGCGTTCCATCGTCCGTCCCGAGCTTGAGATAATTGATCTGCCGCCCGCCGACGTCGGCCTTGCGGTTCGCCGGCTCGTCCGCTCCGGCTTCCTTGGCCGCGGCGGCAAACTCGTCCTCGAAATTCCTGATGAAACTGTCGACGTCCTCCGCTGTGGCAGTGCTGTCGCCAACCACCGCCAAGAGCGCGCCGACCGGCAGCGTCGCTCCTTCGCCGGCAACGCGCCGGAGCACACGTCCGGTTACGGTCGATTCCATCGCATTGGCGATCTTGCTCGTCTCGATATCGCAAACCTCGAGGCCGGGCTTGACGTCCGCCCCCTCCGCGATGTGCCATTTGGCGAGCATGCCCTCCTGCATGGCGAGACCCCATTTGGGCATCACGATGGCCTTGAGATTTGCGCTCATGCAGCGGCCTTCTGCCTGATCTTGCGCACCGCGGCGGCGATCTTCTCGGCATTGGGCAGGTAGAGGTCTTCGAGCGCCGGCGAGAAGGGCACGGGCGTGTGGGGCGCCGTCACCATCTGTATCGGCGCCTTGAGCGCGTCGAATGCTTCCTGCGCCACCAATGCCGCGATATCGGTCGCCATCGAGCAGCGTGGATGGGCTTCGTCCACGACCACGAGCCGGCCCGTGTTTTCGACGCTGTCGATAACCGAGTCGGCATCAAAAGGCGACGTCGTCCGCGGATCGATGATCTCGCAGCTGACGCCCTCACGGGCCAAGGCGTCCGCCGCCTGCGCGGCAAGCATCACCATGCGTCCAAGAGCCACGATAGTCACATCCTTCCCTTCGCGCAGGATGTTCGCTTCGCCGAAGGGAATCGTATAGGCGCCTTCCGGCACGTCCTCTTCCACGTCATAGAGCATCTTATGCTCGAAGAACATCACGGGATCGTCGTCACGGATCGATTGGATGAGCAGGCCCTTCGCCTCATAGGGCGATGAGGGGACGACGCATTTGAGCCCGGGAATATGCGTGAACACATTGTAGAGAATCTGAGAATGCTGTGCAGCGGCCCTGAATCCTCCGCCAATCATGCAGCGAATGACGACCGGGGTCGTGGCCTTGCCGCCGAACATGTAGCGGAACTTTGCTGCCTGGTTGAAGATCTGGTCGAAACACACGCCCATGAAGTCGACGAACATGAGCTCTGCCACCGGCCGCAAGCCCGAGGCCGCCGCGCCGATGGCGGCGCCGATGAAGCCTGACTCGCTGATTGGCGTATCGAGCACCTGCTTGGGGAAGCGCTTTGACAGCCCCTTGGTGACGCCGAGCGGTCCGCCCCAAGCGTCGGTCTCGCCCGGCGAGCCGGTTCCTCCCGACACGTCTTCGCCCATGAGGATGACGCGGGAATCGCGCTCCATCTCCTGCGCCAGCGCTTCGTTGATCGCGTTTCTGAAGGACAGTTTTCTGGCCATCGCTCTCTCCCTCAAACCTCAATAAGACACATAGACATCGGTATGGAGCTCCGCCGCCGTCGGATAGGGGGCGGCCTTGGCCCGCATTACCGCATTCTCGATGAGCGTCGCCACCTCCTCATCGATGTCCTCGAGCTGTCTGCCATCGAGCAGTCGCGCCTCCGTCACGCGGGAGCGGAAGCGTTCGAGGCAATCTTTCTGCTCGCGGATTTTCTTGACCTCATCCTTGCCGCGGTAGGTCTGCGCGTCTCCCTCGAAATGCCCGTAGTAGCGATTGAGCTTGAATTCGAGCAGCGAAGGCCCCTCGCCCGCCCGGGCGCGATCGATGGCTTCCTTGGCCACGTCATAGACCTGGAAGAAATCATGCCCGTCGGCGATGCGGCCTGGCATGCCGAAGGCATCCGCCCGCTTCGCGATGTCGCCCGAGGCCACCGACCATTTGCTCGACGTCGACTCGGCGTAGCCATTGTTCTCGAAGATGAAGATGGCAGGAAGCTTCCACACCGCGGCAAGGTTCATCGCTTCGAAGGTCGTGCCCTGGTTGGATCCGCCGTCGCCGACGAAGGCGATCGCCACGCCGCCGGTGGCGCGATGCTTGGCAGAAAGGGCAGCGCCGCAGACAAGCGGCGGCCCGCCCCCGACTATGCCATTCGCCCCCATCATGCCCCTGTCGAGATCGGCGATATGCATGGAGCCGCCCTTGCCCTTGCAAAGACCGCCCTGCTTGCCGAAAATTTCGAGCATCATGGCGTCGACTTCACAGCCCTTGGCAATCGAGTGGCCGTGCCCGCGATGGGTGCTGGCGATGTAATCGACGTCTTCCTTCAATTGCTGGCAGACCCCCACCGCGCTCGCCTCCTCCCCGGCGTAGAGATGAACGAAGCCCGGTATTTCACCATTGCCGAATTCGATATGCAGCCGTTCCTCGAACTCGCGGATCGTTTTCATCCGCCGGTAAGACTGCAACAATTCGTCTCTGCTAAGCTGCAACATGCGACTGGTACCTCCCCGTGAGTGTCTTGGCCTCTGTCGTTGGCCGTGAGACTAGCTTCAATTCTTGCCGATGCAAACTCTGGTCTATCGTTCCTTCATCGCCGTGGATCAACTGGCCAAATGACACCCGGCCTTTCGCCTGCCCTCGAGATATTCGTCGATGATCTGTTCCAGGCGGACAGGCCCGAAGCTCGGGAAATGTCCGCCATGAACGACGCTAACCTTGAGCCGGCGGAGGCGGGCGAACGTTCGCTCATAATCGGCTGGGCTCGAATGATAGGCATCGTCGATCAGCGGGCCGTCATAGACGATGTCGCCGGAAAGCAGGATACCCGACTTGGTCTCGAAAAGGCCGATGCCGCCCGGTGAGTGCCCCGGGGTGTGGATCACCTCGAAGGCCCGGTCGCCCAGGTCGATCACCGCTCCATCCTCGAGCAACTGGGCAGCCGGCGCGGGGCGCACCCGGTACCGTTCCGCAGTCCAGCCTTCCGGCGCGCGCTCGAACATCTCGTCCGTCGCATAGCGGTCGGCAAGCGTCCATTCGTTGCGCGGGTCGGCCAGAATTGCCGCTTCCGCCCGATGCACGGCACGCGCCTCGAACTCATGGTGGCTGCCGATATGATCGAAATGCGTATGGCTCGCCACGCAGAGGAGCGGCCGCTCGCTCAAAAGCGCCACATGGTCTTTTAGGCTCACCTGCCCCAGCCCAGAGTCGAAGAGGAGATCGCGGTCCCTCCCCCGCACATGCCACATGTTGCAGCGAAAAAAGGGTTTGATCCACGGCTCGTGAATCAGGCTCACGCCATCGGCCATGCGGATCGTCTCATACCACCTGTTCGGCGCCACGGTCAGAAGAGCCACTTGCTTTGCCCCCTCACTCGCTGAGCAGGACGAGATCGACAGGCCGGCAATAGAGATCGACATGCTCCTTGATCCTGATCCCCTCTTGCGAGGGCACGCGCAGGATCATCTGAACAGGGGGCATGCTGTCGCTCACCGCGATCACGCGTTTGAAGCCGCCCTGAAAGATCACATCCGTCACCTTGGCGCGGCCGAGATGCAACCATGCTTCGCGATTGCCTTGAAGCTTCATATTTTCCGGGCGGATCGCCAGCTCGATCTCGTCGCCCGCCTTTGCCGCGCCATGGGCCGTGAGTTTGCCAAGAGGAGTCATGACGAGCAGCCGCTCGTCGTTTGCCTCGATGATCTTTCCCCTGAAGATCGTGCTCTCTCCCATGAAGCCGGCGCTGAATCGCGAGCGCGGACGCGCATACACTTGTTCTGGAGCGCCGCCGTCGACGATCCGTCCTTCATTCATCACTACCACTTGGTCGGCCAGCGCCATCGCCTCCTCCTGGTCGTGCGTCACATGAACGAAGGCCGTACCCACGCGCTTCTGAATGGCCTTGAGCTCATCCTGCATCTGGCGCCGCAGCTTCAAATCGAGCGCGCCCAGCGGCTCGTCGAGAAGCAGAACCTTCGGTTCGACGACGAGGGCGCGGGCAAGCGCCACCCGCTGTCTCTGTCCGCCTGACAGCTCATGCGGTCGTTTTCTCGCCGCCTGATCAAGCCCGACGAGGCCAAGCATGTCGAGCGCCCGCGCATGGCGCGTCTTTCGCTCGATTTTGCGCATTTTCAGCCCGAAGGCGACGTTGGCGAGCACTGACATATGCGGAAACAGCGCGTAATCCTGAAAAACCGTCGTCGTCGGCCGCTGCGCGGGCGGCACGAAGGTGCAGTCTTCTCCGGCAATCACAACCTGGCCCTCGCTCGGCGTGATGAAACCCCCGAGGATCGACAGCAGCGTCGTCTTTCCCGAACCGGAAGGACCGAGCAGCACCGTGTAGCTGCCGGCCAGGACCTCGACCGAGACGTCGCGCAGGACAAAGGCATCGCCGAAGCGGTGGCTCACGTTTCGCACAATTGCAAGCGCTTCAGTCATGGCGTTCGCCTGCGCAAAACCACGAGCTCGAGAATCAACACGAGGATCACCGACACGGCGAAAACGACGGAACCGATGGCGTTCGTCTTGGGGGTGAGCCCTGACCGCAGGAGATTCCAGATCTCGACCGGCAGCGTGGTCTCGAAGCGGGTGAGCAGGAAGGCGATGACGAACTCGTCCCAGGAGAAGGTCATCGACAGAAAGAAGCTCGCAAACAGGGCAGGCCACAGCATCGGAGCGGTGATGTAGGCGAGAACCTGCCAATCCTTTGCGCCGAGGTCGCGCGCCGCCCGCTCGATCGCCACGTGGTGTTCGCCCATCTGGCTGTAGATGATGGCAAAGCACAGCGGCAGATTGATCACCACGTGGCCCACGCCGGCGGCGATGAGCGACTTGGGCATGGCAAGCTGGTTGAACAGAATGTTGAGGCCCATGCCGATAATGAGATAGCTCACCGTCAGCGGCGCCGTGATAAGGCTGCGCAGGAATGCCCCTCCCGGCATGCGGAATCTTGCAAGCCCATAGGCGGCAAGAAAGCCCAGAACGACCGCGATGATCGACGTTATGGCTGCGAGGATCAGCGAATTGACGAGGGACGACATCAACCGCTCGTCGCCGAGGACCGTTTCGTACCAGCGCAGCGAAGGACCGGTGAAAGGCGGCACCGGAAACATCGTCGCCTGGAAGGAGAAGAGCACAAGCATGATGACGGGTAGAAAAATGAAGCCATAGAGGAGGATCGCATAGGCCCATACGAGTGCCGGTGCCGCCCTACGCACGGATCACGCCCGCTCGAGCTTGAGCCAGCGCGCCGTCGCCAGATAGGCGACCGTCACCACGGCCATGAGGAGCAGCGACAGGGCCGCTGCGAGAGGAAAATCGCCACGACGCCCGACCTGCATCATGATGAGTTGCGGCATGAGCAGCTCATTGTTGCCGCCAAGGATCTGCGGCGTCACGTAGTCGCCGATGGCCAGCACGAAGGTCAGGAAGGCGCCGACCATGATTCCCGGCAGGGTGAGAGGCAGGATGATGTGGAGGAAAACCTGCCAACCGCTGGCGCCGAGGTCGGCCGCGGCGCGGCGATAGCTCTGCGGCAACTGTTTCAGGCTGGCATAGATCGTGAGGGTGAGCAGCATGACGAAGAAATGCACGAAACCGAGGATGGTGGCGAAGCGGGTGTTGGCGAGCTGAACGGGCTCCCCCAGAAGTCCGAGCCATTGCAGCGTGTTGTTGATGACGCCCCTTTCCGCAAGGACGAGAAGCCAGCTGTAGGAGCGCACGACATAGGACGTCCAGAAGGGCAGGATCGCCAGAATGAGCGCCAGCCTCTGCCAGCGCTCCGGCACCCACTCAGCCAGGATCCATGCCAGAGGATAGGCAAGGATCACGGAAGCGACGGTCACGATCGCCGTGACTTCGAGTGAATTGATCATTGCCCTGGAATAGCTCGGATTAGCGAAAAATTGACGGTAGTTCGACAGGCTCCAGCCCTGATCGATGCCGGAACCCGGCAGTGTCCACAGGCTAATGATCGCCATAACGACGAGAGGCAGCACGAAAAAGGCGCAAGTCCACAACACCGCGGGCGCGGTGAAGAGCCACGGCCTGAAGTTCGAGTGTCTTTCGTCCGCTCCGCTCTGGCCTCGGTTCATGCGCTATTGCGCTTGCAGCATTTCCGTCCACACATCCTGCATCTTCTTGTCGAGATCCGCATCCGGCGCGGGATAAGGCTGGGCGCGCGCAAGGAACTGCGTCTGTTCGTCAAAGCGCAGGATCTTCTTCTGCTCGTCGGTGAGCGCCGCCTTCTGATTGGCGGGCATGCCCCAGTAGCATGACGAAGTGGCAAGCCGCGCCTGACCCTCGGGGCTCAGGATGTACTGGATGAACTTGAGGGCGAGATCCTTGTTTCTGCTGGCGGCGAACATGGCAAGCGACTGAGACCATAGAATGCCGCCCTCCTCCGGGATGGAAAAGTCGAGCGCCGGATTCTCTTTCGCCAGCCCGGCCGTCACCCATTCGCCGCCGCCGACCAGAATGTCGACCTCACCGGTTGCGAGCGCCGTCTGGCTTGCCGTCACCTCGCCCACGAGCTTTGCATTGGCCTTCCATTTGAGCAGCACCTCCTTCAGCGCCGGCAAATCTTCAGCCGTGAGCTCTGCCGTCTTCTTGCCGGCGGCGAGCGCCGCCATCCCCATGACCGGCAGATAATAGTCATAAATAGCAATGCGGCCCTTGTACTTCTCCTCAGCCAGGGCGGCGAGCGACTTCATCTCGCCGGGATCGACCTTCTGGTTGTTGAAGCCGATCGTGTTGTAGCCGAATTTCTCGGTGACGCCGTAGCGCTTGCCATCCATCTTGCCGTGCTGGTCCATCATCACTTCCGGAAAGATGTCGGCCAACGGCAGCTGGTCCTCGGGCAAAGGCTCAAATAGACCCTTCTCGACGCCGCGGCGAACGTCGATGGAATCGATCACCATCACGTCCCAATCGCCGGGCTGAGACTGCTCGATGATGGCCAGGCCTGCGCCGGTGCCCTCGAACTCCTTGACGTTGACCTTGACGCCATTGGCCTCCTCGAAAGGCTTGAGCACCGCGGGATCGGAATGGTCGCACCACACGAGAGCGTTGAGCTCCTGGCTGTGCGCTTGCGCGGGCAGCAGGGCAAGGGCCATGCCCGCCAAGAGAAAACCGAAAAGCCTCTTCGCCGCGCTGCTTGTGGATGTCATCTTGCGACTCCCCTGTCAGTGATGATCGGAAACCTGAACCAATTCAAAACGCGAGTCAATTTGACCTGCTGTCCTGCACACGCATTGCATGAACCCTTCACCACCGGGCTCGGCCCGGTGATCTCTCGTCGCGCGCAGATGCGCGGGTCAAGCCCTCGCATGACGAATGGGGCTTGCGCTGGGGTGACGAAACGAGGAACACGAAGAACAATGTCAATCATTGGAATTGATGGTACAGTCTTCTTGCAAGAGACAATCCACGAGGGAGGAAACGATGGATTTGCTGCGTAGAGTTAGGTGCGGCGCGCTTTTGGGCACGGTACTGACGGCATTCAGCGTCTCCGCGGCGCTCGCCGCTGGACCTGAGGTCGTGCAAGGCCCGGGCGCCGAACCTGAATGTTTCAAGCCTTGGACTGCCGAGACAAAGCACTTCCAGTTTGCCGCCAAGCCAGGGCCCTATCGGATTGCTCTGGCCAATGGCTTCATCGGCAATACCTGGCGAATTCAGATGATCCAAACGGCCAAGGCCTACGCGGCCCAACCGGAGGTCGCGGCGAAACTCAAGGAGTTCAAGGTCGTCTCGACGGGAGAAGACCTGGCGGCGCAGATCGCTGCTGTCGATAATTTTATCAACTCGGGTTATGACGCCGTCATCGTCAATGCGCAGAACCCGGCGGCTTTTGGCCCCGTCATCAAGCGCGCCAATGCCGCAGGCGTCGTGCTTGTCGCCTTCGACAACATTCTCGACACCGATGAAGCCATCAACGTCAACGTCGACCAGAAGGGCCTTGGCGTGCTTTGGGCCAACTGGCTCGTCAAGAACATTCCGGGCAACAAGGGCAAGATTCTTGAAGTCCGTGGCGTTTCCGGTACATCCGTCGACCGTGACCGGCATGAAGGCATTCATGAGGTTTTGAAAGCCTCCGGCGGTGACTGGGAGGTGGTCGAGGTCATCGGCAAATGGGATGACGGCACGGCCCAGAAGGCCACTGCGGATGCCATCGCAGTCCATAAGAAGTTCGACGGCGTCACGGTCCAAGGCGGCTCCACCGGAACGATCAGGGCGCTCATCGATGCGGGCCACCCCTTCGTTCCAGTAGGCGGTGAAACCGAGAACGGCTTTCGCAAGTATTGCGGTGCCCACTCCGGCGAGGGCCTGAAATGTTCGTCCGCCGGAACCGGCCCGGCCCAGGTCGCAGTCGCGATCAAGACGGCTATTGCCGCTCTCGAGGGACAGGTCGTTCCGCAGTCGATCGCCCTGCCGCTTGCCATCGTGGAAGACCCCAACTTCAAGGATGGCCAGGACTTTTACGCCGAGCAGTCCGACAATTTCTTCGTCGGCAACGCCTTCCCCTCCTGCGGCATCAATTTCACCGCCCAGGAGATCATGGGACAGACGAAGGAAGATCAATAGTTTTCCACACATGTGCGGCGCCGCGGAATCACTCCGCGGCGTCTTTTTGAAAGGGTGGGAATGGACACAGCGGCTGCACCGTTGTTCCGCATGGAAGGCGTATCCAAACGCTATGGCGGCGTGGTGGCCCTGGAGAACGCTCGTCTCGAATGCCGTCGCGGCCGTATTCATGCCGTTCTCGGCGAGAACGGCGCCGGCAAGTCGACGCTCATCAAGATCATGGCGGGCGTCGTTCAGCCGGATGCCGGCACGATGGAGATTGAAGGAGCGCTGGCGAGCTTTCGCAGCCCCGCGGAATCGACGAATGTGGGCATCGCCTGCATCTTTCAGGAATTGTCGCTCCTGCCTGACCTCACGGTTGCGGACAACATTTCCATCATCAATCCGCCTCGCCGGTTGGGCCTCATCGATCATGGCGGGCAGAACCGCATCGCAAGAAGGGCTCTCGCCCGCGCCGGAGCGCCCGACATCCATCCCTCGACGAGAGTCAAGGATCTTCCCCTGTCGCGCCGTCAGATGGTTGAGATCGCCAAGGCGCTCGCTCGTAATCCAAAGATTCTCATTCTCGACGAAGCGACCTCGGCGCTGACGGC
>DATBMX010000093.1:0-4390 GCA_036554625.1 Aestuariivirgaceae bacterium | reverse complement strand
AGTCAACATCCTGCTGGTTGACGATCAACCCGCCAAAATCCTCAGTTATGAAGTGATCCTCAAGGATCTTGGCGAGAATCTGATCAAGGTTACTTCCGGCCGCGCAGCTTTGGAACAACTGCTGAAGGCCGACGTTGCCGTCATTCTGGTGGATGTCAGCATGCCGGATTTGGACGGCTTCGAGCTTGCGGCACTTATCCGCCAGCACCCGCGCTTCGAAACGACCGCTATCATTTTCGTCTCGGCCGTGCATTTCACCGATATCGACCGCCTGCGCGGATACGCCATGGGCGCTGTCGATTATGTGCCGGTGCCCGTTATCCCCGAAGTGCTGCGCGCCAAGGTGCGTGTCTTTGTCGATCTCTACCGCAAAACCAAAATGTTGCGCGAGCTGAATGACGAGCTTGAGCACAGGGTGGCGGAGCGAACCGCCGAGCTCGAAGCGGCAATCGAACGGCACTCGATTCTCGCCCGCGAAGTTGATCATCGTGCCAAAAACGCCCTTGCCATCGTCCAATCCATCGTGCGGCTCACCCGGGCGCAGGACGTGCAAGGCTATGTAACGGCGCTCGAAGGCCGCATCGCCGCGCTGTCGCGCGCGCACGGGCTTCTGTCGAATTCACGCTGGGAGGGGGCGAGCTTGGGCAAGCTGGTCGAGGAGGAGCTGGCGCCCTATCGCACCAATTCGCCTGACCGCATTCTTTTCGAAGGTCCGGAAGTTCTCCTTCATCCCGTCTCGGCACAAACGCTCGCTCTCGCCTTGCATGAGCTGGCCACCAACGCTGCGAAGTACGGTTCGCTCTCCCAGGGCGCGGGACAAGTGCGCATAAATTGGCAGATAGATGGGAAGAATCTGTGCCTCAAATGGCTGGAGAGCCATGGGCCGCCCGTTGCTCCGCCGCGCGAGGGCGGCTTCGGAACCAAGCTCATCGAAGCGAGCATCGAGGGTCAATTGGACGGGTCGGCGCGATTCGATTGGGAACGGCCGGGACTTCAATGCATCCTCACCATGCCCCACACAACGGATTTGGGCGGCGGTGCGGCAAAGCTTCGCGATGAGGCTCGCACGGGCACCATCATGATCGACAAGGCCAAGGCGCGGCCGGCAGTCAATCGCGTGCTGCTGGTTGAGGACGAGGCGCTCATCGGAATGATGATGGTCGATATCCTGACGGAGCTCGGCTACTCGATCCTCGGTCCTGTCACAAATATCGTCGATGCTATCGCCTCGGCGAAGCGCGGGGATTTCGATACGGCGATTCTCGATATCAATCTCAAGGGCGAGCTCGTTTACCCTGTCGCCGATCTGCTGCTCGAGTCTGGAGTGCCGTTTCTCTTCGTCACGGGCTACAGCGCCGAACGCATCGACAAGCGCTACGCAGGTGTTCCTACCTTGCAGAAACCTCTGCAAAAGAAAGACTTGCAGACTGCATTCGCTCGGGCCAAATCGGCCTGAGCCGGGCTAACCAAGCGCCACGCGGAGGCGGCGGAGGCCTTCCGCAATATCCGCCTCGCTAGCTGCGAAGGATATACGAACGCAATTGGCGTCGCCAAAGGCGCTGCCCGGAACGAGGGCAAGTCCATGGTTTTCGAGCAGCCAGTCGCAAAGCTCATCGACGCTGCCGAGGTGAGTGACCTTGCGGAGCCATTGCGATACGTCGGGGAAGGCATAGAAGGTGCCCTCGGGCTCCTGCACCGTGACGCCGTCGATGTTTCGGAGCTGCTCCATTACGATGGCCCGGCGGCGGCGGTAAGTCTCGCGCATTCTCTCAACGTCCTCACGTCCGCCCTCCAATGCCGCGATGGCGGCGTGCTGCACGAATGCGTTCGCTCCGGCGGTAAATGTTCCCTGCACCTTGGCCATGGCCCGCGCGACAGCTTCCGGCGCCGCCGCATAGCCGAGCCGCCATCCTGTCATGGCGAAGGCCTTGGAAAAGCCGTTCACCGTGATCGTGCGTTCAATCATGCCCGGCAACGAGCCGAAGGAGGTGAGCGTACCGCCATAAGAAATGTATTCGTAAATCTCATCAGAGATGACCAGCATCTGATGATGATCTCTTATCACTTCTGCAATCTGCTTTAGCGCTTCGCGCTCATAGACGGCGCCCGAAGGGTTGTTGGGAAAATTCAGGATCAGCAGTTTGGTTTTGGGCGTAATTGCCCGGGCGATGTGTGAGGGCGGAACCTTGAAGCCGGTCGAGACATCGGAAGGCAATACAACCGGAACGCCGCCCGCCATGCGGAGAATTCCTTCATAGGCCACCCAGAAGGGTGCAAGAAAAACTGCTTCGTCGCCGGGATCGATAGTGGCGAACATGGCATTGGTGACGGCCTGCTTGGCGCCGTTGGACAACACGATTTGCCCAGCGGCGTAGTCGAGACCATTCTCGCTCCTGAGCTTTCGCGCAATCGCTTCCCGCAGCAAGGGAATGCCGGGGACCGGCGCGTAATGCGTGTAGCCCTTGCGCATGGCCTCGTTCGCGGCGGCCTGGATGTGACGAGGCGTGTCGAAGTCGGGCTCTCCGAGCGTGAGGCTAATCACGTCGCGGCCCTGTGCCCTCAGATCGCGCGCTCTCTGCGCCATGCGGATGATCGCTGCCTCTTCCACGGCGGCGGTGCGGCGAGAGAGGAGCTTCGAGCAATCGAAACCGGTCATCGAGGCCGTTGTAGAACTACGCGACATGACGGTCGAGCCAGTCGCGTATACGGAAATAGCGACCGACCAAGGGAATGAACCATGGATTTCCATGATAAAGCGGATGGGTCGGGAATTCCTCCCGATCAAAGGCGGAGCGGCGATTGTTCGCATGGGCGATCTTGCGGGCGCTCATCGTGCCGAGGTAGGTCATCATGGCGACACCAGAGCCGTTGCATCCAAGCGCATAGTGCAGTCCGTCGAGCTTTCCCATGTGCGGCAGCTCGTCGAAGGTAAAGGCCACATTGCCTGTCCACGCATGTGTGATGCGGCATCCCTGAAGTTGCGGGAAGCGATCGCACATGAATGTGTACAGCAGCGGCGCCGTCTCCTCTGCCGTGTAGTGACCGAATCTTGCCCGTCCGCCGAAAATCAGCCGTTTTCGATCGCCCGACATCCTGTAGTAGGTGAGCACCCGTCGCGTGTCATATGCACTCTTGTCCTTTGGCAACAGGCTATTGGCGATATCGGCCGGCAGCTCCTCCGTCGCAATGATGTAGCTTCCAACAGGAATGACGCGCCGTTGCAGCGCCGGTGTCACCTCACCCGTGTAACCGTTGGTGCAAATGACGACCTCCTTCGCGGAAAGGCTGCCACGAGAAGTGTCGAGGGTCCAGCATCCGTTCGCTTGTGCAAGTTGGGTGACGGGCGCCTGCGCGCAGATGGTGACATGACGCCGGACACTGGCATCAAGCAGGCCTTTGAAATAGAGCGCCGGATGCAAATGCGCCGAGCGCATCACCACCATGCCACCATGGTAGTAATCGGAGCCGATCTCCTCGCGCTGCCGTTCGCGTGGCACGATGCGGGCGCCGGCATCCGCACCCTCGTTCAAAAGATCGATCTTCTTTTCCATTGCGCGGAAATGCTTTCTGCACCATGCGCCGACAAAGCGGCCCGTTTTCTTCCATTCGCAATCGATCGTCTCATCCGCAATGATCTTCTCGATTGTCGTGAAGCTCGCCGCTGCATCGGCGTAAAGCGCGAGCAGCTGTTCACGCGAATCGCTGCCGGAGTATCGCTTGCCAATGCTTACGCCGCCCGAGACCATGCCTCCATTGCGCGTCGAAGCTCCGAAACCCGGCCATTCGGCGTCAAGCACCACCGCTTCGATCCCGTGTTTGCCAAGCTCCAGCGCGCAGGCAAGGCCGGAATATCCCGCTCCGATAATCGCAACCTGTGTCTTCGCGGGGATTTCGACAAGCGCCTGCTTGCGCGGCTCGTAGGCCTCCCACCAGAAGGGCTTTGTCTTGAAGGAAGGATGAAAGAGAGAAAGTGACATTGTGGCAATTAGGAGGGCTGCAGGGTAAAAAGCAAGGGTGGGGAGATCGTCTATTGGCGGAGAGAAGCGATAACGCCTAAGTCGAACGCTGGCACCACGTCCTTGACGTAGTCGGCAATCAGCAAGAGCACTGTCCCGCGTGTCAGGCTAGGTTCCACGGACGCCAGCGCCCAAAACCCGTCATACATGTTCATAATATCATAGGCGATACCGCTTGCCTCTTTTCCGCAGCCCAATTGTTTGAGCGCATGGATCAAGGTGGAGCGCATGCGCTTTTCAAGAATGAGCACGATATATGTGAGGCGCCGATCTTCGAGCGACTCAAACCACAAGCGAAAAAACTCCGGCTTCAGGCTTTCAGGCGAGAAATTTCCATCGACGATGGCCCACAGCCGCTCGCTTGGCGTGATTGC
>DATBMX010000090.1:0-2910 GCA_036554625.1 Aestuariivirgaceae bacterium | reverse complement strand
AGGCGCCTGTCAGCCTTCGCCACCGATGACGCGCATTTCAGGACGGATGACGCCTTTGGCGGCTGGGTGCATGTGAAAACGGAGGCCCTCGAACCGGAAGCGCTGCTTGCCGCCCTCAAGGCTGGCCACTATTACTCGTCGCAAGGACCGGCGATCCATGAGCTTGCCCTCGATGGAGATGAATTGTGGGTTGCGTCCTCGCCCGTCAATGCCATTGCCGTGGTCGGGCACAATTCGCGCAGCGCCGGGCGTTACGGCCGCGCCATCACGGAGGCGCGGATCGACCTGAGCGCTTTGGGCAAATCGTGGACCGAAGTTCGCCAGAGCCCGTGGATCCGCATCGTGTTGATCGACGCAGCCGGCAGGCGCGCCTGGACCAACCCGATCTGGCACGATGAGCGCTGAGGTACAGAAATGCAAAAGAAGCGCGTCGAAACCGATAGTTTTGGACCGATCGAGGTCGACATGACCAAATATTGGGGAGCCCAGACCGAACGCTCGCGGGCGAATTTCAAGATCGGGAGCGAAACCATGCCCCTGCCCTTGATACACGCCTTCGGCATCGTGAAGAAAGCTGCAGCACTGGCCAATGTCAGGCTCGGCATCCTCGACGAGGCGCTTGCGCGTGCAATAGTGACGGCGGCGGAGGAAATCATCGACGGGAAGCTCGATGCTCATTTTCCTCTCGTCGTTTGGCAGACCGGCTCCGGCACCCAGACCAATATGAATGTGAACGAGGTGATCGCAAACCGCGCCATCGAGCTTCTCGGCGGCGTGATGGGATCGAAGAAGCCGGTCCATCCCAATGATCACGTCAACCGTTCACAGTCTTCCAACGACTGTTTCCCGACAGCGATGCATATCGCCGCGGCGCTCGAGGTGAGCGGCCGGCTCCTGCCTGCCATGCAAAAGCTTGAGGCGGCCCTCGATGCAAAGGCAAGAGACTGGGCGGAAATCATCAAGATCGGGCGCACGCACACGCAGGATGCGACACCCATCACTCTCGGCCAGGAATTCTCCGGCTATGCGGCTCAGCTCTCGCTCTGCGTCGACCGGGTAAAGTCCGTTCTGCCAAGGCTCTATCTGCTGGCGCAGGGGGGAACGGCGGTCGGCACCGGGCTCAACGCGAAAAAAGGATTCGATGAGGCCTTCGCGGCGGAAACGGCCCGGATCGCCAAACTGCCGTTCACGCCCGCGCCGAACAAGTTTGAGGCGCTCGCCTCCAACGACACGATGGTCGAGTTGTCCGGCGCATTGAATACGGTCGCAGTCAGCCTGTTCAAGATCGCCAACGATATTCGCTGGCTGGGTTCCGGGCCGCGCTCGGGCCTGGGAGAGCTCCTCCTTCCCGAAAATGAGCCCGGCTCTTCCATCATGCCGGGCAAGGTCAATCCGACGCAGGCCGAAGCCATGACGATGGTGTGCTGCCAGGTGTTTGGCAATCATGTCGCCGTCACCATGGCCGGCTCCCAGGGCCATCTGGAGCTCAATGTCTTCAAGCCCGTGATCATCTACAATCTTCTCCAATCCATCAGGCTCATCGCCGATTCCTGCGTCAGCTTCACCGACAATTGCGTCGCGGGCATCGAGCCAAACCGCCAGCGCATTGCCGAGCTGATGGAGCGCTCACTGATGCTGGTGACGGCACTGGCGCCGAAGATCGGCTATGACAAGGCCGCCGAGATCGCCAAGGCCGCCCACAAGAATGGAACCACCTTGCGCGAAGAAGCTCTGCGTCTCGGCTATGTGACCGAGGCGGAGTTCGATTCGCTGGTGCGGCCGGAGCGCATGGTTTCACCGGAATGAAATGAGCGAGGCTTGGAAGAGATCGGTGAAGATCGCCGGTCATAGGACTTCATTGTCGCTCGAGCCGCAATTCTGGGACGCCTTGAAGCAGGCAGCGCAGGAGCGAGGACTCTCCGTCTCGGCTCTCGTCGCCGAGATCGACGACAGGCGCGGGACGGTCAATCTCTCGAGCGCTGTGAGAATCTACGTTCTGGGGGAAGCCCGGCGTGGACGGCTGCGATCGGAAACCCAGGCCTAGCGATTGAAATTGTAACGCTTCTTCAAGGCCGGCTCTCTCGGTTCCCGCTTGGCGCTCGTCGGCGGAAGCTTGATCATCCTCTCGAGGCGTTGCAGCCAGGTCTCCGCTTGGCTTCGGAGGCGGTTTCGAGGCGCCGCTTCTTCCGCTAAGGAATCGTCCGTGACGTCGATCTGACCCTCCGAAATGGAGCTCGTGACGCTGCTCGGATCAATGAGCGTCGGCCCCCTCACCTCCTCCTCTGGGTCCAGCGGCAACGGCTCGGCTGGTGGCATGTCATCCGACAGCTGATCGCCCTTGGGCGAAATCGATTTCGTCGCCTGGGGTTCACCGAAAACGTCGGTCGGCCCAAGCAGCTTTGAATTGGACTCCGCAGCTTCCCGCAGCAGCTCGTCGATTTTCGCCTTGGCATCCTCGAGCGCCTGCTCGGTCGCCTGTTCCTTTGCACGCCGGTCGATGACGGACCATGCTTCGGCGCGCTGCTGGTGCTGGAGCAATTCCTCGGCATTCATCTGTTCGAGGGCAAGGTTTCTGGCCCGCCTCAGCTCCTCTTGACGTTTTCGTTCCGCCTCTTGAACAAGGCGCTGGCGTTCGAGAGCAAGGGCCGCCTCGCGCCTTCGTTCCTCCTCCCTCGCACGACGGGCTGCCTCTTCCGCCTGACGCCGTTCCTCCTCTATCTTTCGTTTGATCTCCTGCTCGAGCAAAAGGGCAGCCTGGCGGGCCCGCGCCTCTTCCTCCGCCCGGCGCTGGCGTTCCAACGCAATCGCAGCTTCGCGGGCCTTGCGTTGCTGCTCAGCCTTGAGCGCTGCTTCCTGGGCTCGGCGCTCCTCCTCGGCCTTGCGCGCTGCCTCTTCCGCTTCGCGCGCCTT
>DATBMX010000083.1:0-5510 GCA_036554625.1 Aestuariivirgaceae bacterium | reverse complement strand
GATCGGGGGGTTATCTGAACTCCAGGACTTGGGAGATACCAAATGAACAATACGAAGTGGCTCCGTCGGGCGCTTCTTGGTGGTGCAGCGCTGAGCGCCATGGCCACCGTAGCGAATGCCGACGAGCTGGCAGCCCTCAAGGCCCAGCTAGAGGCATTGCAATCGCGCGTATCCCAGCTTGAATCACAGCCTGCTCCGGAGATGCCCCCCGGAACGAAACTTCTGACGGTCCGCAAGGGTCAGGGGGCCTATGCGAATACAGCCGCTCTGCCGGCTAGCGACCGCCTGCAGGATCACCAGGGCTATACCATCGCCATCACGCCGACGGCCGACATGCCGGCGCCCGTGTCTGAGGTGACGGTGTCCGGCGAAATCCGCGCCCGCATGATCTACGACAGCTATGATCACGACGGCGACGACGTTTTCATCGATTTGGACGGTGACAGTGCGATAAGCACGTCCGAATACTTTGATGAAGAGTACGACAATTTCGACATCACCACCCGCGCTCGCCTGCGCGTCGATGGCCGAACTGAAACGGCGATCGGCGAGGTCGGCGGCACGATCCGCTTGGAAGGAAACCGGGACATCGTGGGTCTCGGCGACCAGAGCCCTGGCGGCAACACAAGCGATGTCGTCCTGAACATCGGCTGGGGCTATTGGCAGATGACTCCGAGCCTGCAGCTCGGCGCCGGTTACTGGGACAGCTTGGCCGCCATTCAGGCGGGCTGGGACTGGAACGGCGAGCCGTCGCTGGTCGGCCTCCGGGCTGGACCGACGAACCACAGCGTGTCGCAGTTCCGCTTGACCTATTCGAGCGGCGGCTTCACGGCTGCTGTGTCTGTTGAAGACAACGACCTGAACGATGAGGAAGAGCACTCAGAAGCGGTCTTCCCGTCAATCGCCGGTCACTTGGCCTTCGACGCCGGTTCGTTCCTGGTCACGGCTTCAGGCATCTATCAGGCCGACGAGGACGAGGAACTCTTCAACGACACCGAAGACAATTGGTGGGTCGGCGCCGGCGCCATCATCCGCCTGAGCGACATGTTCAGGTTGGAAGGCGCAGCCGGCATCGGCGAGGGCTACACCTCGGCTCTCTACTTCACAGCGAAGACCGATCAGAACGACTTCGAGTTCTGGAACGCCAGCCTCTTGGCCGTCATCAGCTTCGCCGAAGCGTGGCGGTTGGAGTTGGGCGCAGCCTATCTCGAATTCGAGCATGAGGACGACGAGTTGATCGCCAATCCGGACAACGCTGTCGAAGAGATCTGGACGGTCGGCGCGAGCGCCTTCTGGGATCCGGCCGACCAGCTGACCCTGGGCGTGGGCGTTGGCTTCAGCCATGCCGAGGCGGATTCTGCCGATATCGAGACCGATTTCATCACGGCCGGTTTCGGAGCCTGGTTCCGGTTCTAGAACCTGACACTCCCTTGCGATTGGCCCGGGGGCTTCCCCCGGGCCAGTTTTTTTGCTCAATAGGCGCATGCGTATTGTGATTCTGACTGTCCTGCTGGGTCTCGCCGTTCCGACCCAGGCTCTGGCTCTCGATCCTGGTCAGGTGCGGAACATGCCCGTGACCGAGGAGGACGAGCGCATTCTCCTGGCGGCCGATGAACTGCTTAAAGATGAGGCACGCTGGAACCGGCAGGACGACCGCCGGTGCAACGATGACGAAGAGATGGACAAGCGCAGCCTTTTCTGCGCGCTTCATCGTGCGTCCGTGGATGTGCTGGGGCACTACAATCACCGCAAGGCCGCTCTGCAGTATGTGCGGCTGATCATCTTGGAGCGGACCCCCAACTCCGGCTACGCGCATCGCCTTCAGGACTACAACAACGATCCCCAGACGACTCACGACGATATTCGGAGCGCACTCGCTGCGGCCTTGGCGGCGATCCGATCCAGGGTGAGCGCCCTTCCCTAAGGCAATGTTGCAAAACTGTATCGCTGCCGTGGCCAGTTGCACCCATGCACAAGGGAGTGCTTGTTGTCGCCATGATCGACTGCTAGATGTTTGGACCTACTCATGCGGCCGGGCGTTTTTCCTATGACGGAGCGGATGCTTAGACGTTTGTTCGTGCTTGGCGCGTTAGGTTTCGGGCTCATGTCCTGCTTGAGCAACGAGGCTGAACTCGGGGACCGTGTCATCAATGTAGACACCGGCGCAACGCCAGCCGCTGCGACTCTGTCCACCGCCATGGAAGGCCTCGTGGCCGAAGCCAATCCCAGCTACGTCACCCTTATCATCAGCGACAGCAAGAACAAGATCCGGGCCGACAGCAAGAAGCCCGTTCCGGTTACCGCCGGCAGCGGCTTCGTGGTCGATCCGCAGGGCTACGTACTCACCGCAGGCCACGTGGCCATGCAGAAGGGCTTCACGGTCAGTGCCAGGGGCCCTGACGGACGAATATACTCTGGCCGGGTGGTGGATGTGCGCCCCGGCTATGACATGGCCCTCGTCAAGCTCAGCGGCTTCGAGGGAGCGGCCGTGCGTCCGTCGCAGTCCGCCTGCTTGAAGCCAGGCGATCCCATCTTCTCGCTCGGCAAACCGCATGCGCAGGGCGATACCGCCCGTTTCGGGCAGGTTGAGGCAATGAGCTTCGGCCGCGCTGTGGCCTATCAGGGCTTCGGCTACCCGGATGCGATGGTGCTCAAGATGGATACCAAGAAGGGTGAGTCGGGCGGTCCGGTTTTCAATGAGAAGGGCGAGCTCGTGGGCATGGTGGTGAGCACTCTGAGCGACGGCAATGGCCGGCCGCTCAATCTCGCACACGCCGTACCGCTGCCGGCCCTTGCTCAATTCATGTGCTCCGAAATGAACTGCACGCCGCAATGGACGAGCCTCGTTTCCCAGGAAACCCATAGTTGCCCGCAAAGCTAACGGGGCAGACGAATAGAGGGGAGCTCTGGAGGCTCCTGGTTCTCAACGGCTCGGGGGGAGATGCAAATGGCTGAGACTGGCAAGGCTTCGCCACAATTCTGGTCGATGGGATCGACGAACCGAAAATCGTCGAACCCGCAGGAACGTCTCAAGTCGCTGATCGATCAGGCGCAGGCCCTCCTCCATGCCGGCAAGCAAGGAGAAGCCATGCGGGCGGCGCAGGAAGCGCTGCAAATTGCCGATATCGCCATCACCCGCGTTGCCTTGGCCGCCATCAATCTCGTGAGGGGGGACGTCAAGGAAGCAGAGGCCAACTACCGAAAGGCGCTCTCCCACAATCCGCGTCACATAACGGCCCTGCTGGGGCTGGGCCAGCTAAAGCTGAACAGCGGCAAAGCCCCGGCTGCCATTCAGGTGCTGCAGGCGGCTCTCGATGTCTCGCCAGGCAATCTGGACGCGCGTCATCTCCTGGCACGTGCCTATGGTCTTTCCAAGCGCTATGAGGAGGCACGCAAGCTGTTCGAGGCTCTCATTGCGGAAAGGCCTCAGGCGGCCGACATATGGCTAGGCTACGCCCATGCGCTCTCCGCGCTGGGAGAAGTCGATGGCGCCGTCACGGCCTACCGCCGGGCTCTCAAGCTCAATCCGAATGATCATCGGCTTCAGCTTCTCGTTGCGGAAGGTTTCCTCAGCGTCGGCAAAGTCGACAGTGCGGAAAGGCATTTTCGCCAAGCGATCAAGCTCAGGCCCGATTTCGGACCTCCCTACCATCACCTCGCGCGGATGAAGCGTCTGACCGACGAAGAGCTTGAAGAGGCCCGCCGGCAGCTTTCAAACATCACTCCAGGCGATCAAAAGCGTATTCCGTTTCTCGCAGCGATCGCCCAGGTCGGCGAACAAAAGGGCGATGCAGCTTTGGCCTTCTCAGCGCTTTCGGAAGCCTTGGAATTGCGCAAGAAAAACAGGCGCGCCGGCTATGATCGCGACGCTGCGGCCCGCAAGATCGAAGGAGCCATTGCGCAGATCGGGGTATCTCCGCCTCTTGCTTTGCCGATATCCAGGCCGCGCCCAGTGTTCATCATCGGAATGCCGCGTTCGGGTTCTACGCTCATCGAACAGATACTGGAACGGCACCCGCACGTTTATGCGTCAGGCGAATGGCCAGCGATGCGGCGCGTGGCGAGTTCTATGTCAAACTTGGACAAAAGTTTCCCCGAAGGGCTGTCCAGCCTGAAAGATGATGAAATCCGCGATCTTCGCGCAGCATATTTCCAGGGCTTGGATCCCGAGGCCGAAGGCAAGCTCGCAATGACCGACAAGCAGCTCGGGAACTTTATCTATCTCCCCCTCATAGAGAGGCTTTTTCCCGAAGCGAAGATCATCCGCTGCCGCCGCCACCCTATGGATATCTGCTGGTCCATTCTGACACAGCTCTTTGGCGATCAAGTATCCTTTGGCCTCAGCGTGGAAGACATTGCACATCAAATGCATCAGCAGCACCGCGTCTTCTCCGTCTGGTCAGAACGCGGAACGCTGCCCGTGCTCGAAGTGTTCAACGAAGAGCTGGTGGAACGCTTCGAGGACGGAGCGCGCACGATGGTCACGTTCGCTGATCTTGAATGGGACGACGCCTGTCTTACGCCGCAAGGATCGTCCCGCGCCGTGCTCACGGCCAGCGCGGGCCAGGTGCACCGCTCGATTTCCAAGTCCTCGATCGGGCGCTGGAAGCCATTCGCTTCCTACCTTGCTGATGCTCAGGCGGCTCTGAAACCGCTTATCGAAATCCACGAAGCTGAACTGGCGAAGCGAGGGATCGTCTATGGCTGAGGGATCGCAGGGCGCGTCAGACGGAAAGGCCGCGAAGGTTCGCGAATTCATCGACGTGATAGCAACGTTCGAGCCCTCGCGAGACGGCGTCGCAGCCCATCTTTGGCGGCTGGTCGACAGTAAGGATGAAGTCCTTCGCGTGGGAGCGGCCTGTGCGCTGTTCGATGCTGGCGGAATTCAGCGCCGAAACCTCGATCAGATTGCGCCTTTGTCGGCTCATACATCTGTATGCGGCCGTCTGTTCAACTATCTCTTGTCTCAGCACGAGTATGACTTCGCTCGGCAGGTTGCCGAGAACGCTCGCAATCCGGAGACGTTAGGTGTTCGGGAGCGCTTGAAAGCGTTGCTTGACGAGGATTGGGCAACATTGGTTGAAGTTGAGAGGCTGGCGTTTCTGAGCGATGGGCACATTGAGCATCTCGGCAGAGCGGCGGATTATGCCGAGCGACTCGCCGGATGGCAGGACGCAGCGATCTGGGCTTTGAGGGCCGTCATTCTCACGCCCATCGCCCCTCAACCTGTCGGCAAGCTCGTGACGATCTTCGAGAATGCCAATTGCTTTGAGGAGTTGCGCCGGCTGCTCGACGCATTTCGGAAGGCGAACCTGCATCGGGATATGTGCCTGCTTTTGGAGGGCCGGCTGTTTCTGCAGGACAAGAAGTATTCGCAGCTCGAAAGGACGATTTCTGCTATCAACCTCGACAAGCTCGACGAGCGGATTCGACCGAAGGCTTTCACAATCATGGCGCGGGCCTGCGAAGCGCAAGGCAAGTATCAGGAAGCGGCCGGCTGGTTCGAGAAG
>DATBMX010000056.1:0-6613 GCA_036554625.1 Aestuariivirgaceae bacterium | reverse complement strand
CCTACGTGCTCATTTGCAGCACGTTCGGCGCCATCCTCAGCCTTGCCTCGGTGTGGGTCGTTACTGCGATCACCTACGCTCCCGCAGTTGTCGCCTAGGAGAGGCAAGCATGTCGATCACGACGGATAGGATCGCCAAGGCGAATGGCATCGGGAGAGGCAAGACTCCGCTCGATGCCGTCGCCAAATCCCATCTGTTCGACGCGCTGGTCGGGACGCTCGATAACATCGCCATAGGAATTGTCATTGTCGCCGAACAAGGCCGGATCATGCACGCCAATCACGCGGCGCGCGAGATGCTCGCCGCGAAATCGCCGATCATGGCGCTTGGAAATTGTCTCTGCGCGTTACAGTCGGAGCGCACCAAGGAGCTCAGGCAGGCAATCGCCACCGCCCAGACCGATCCGGCATCGATCAGTCCTTCCGGTATCGGCGTGCCGCTCATCGACAAGTCGATGAATGCAGCCACGGCCCATGTCTTGGCGCTCGTTTCGCCGACTAATCAAGCGCAGCCATTGAATATGCAAGCGCCCGTGGCCGTGTTCGTGACACCACCGAGCATTGTGCCGCCTATCGAGACGGGGGCCGTGGCGCGCTTGTTCAAGCTCACTCCGGCTGAAGCTCGTCTCCTCGCGCAACTCGTGTCCGGCGCGAGTCTTGCAGAAGCGGCACTCAATCTCGGCATGACGCATATTGGTGACAGGTCAGCTCACGGGGGGTCAGGGCTATGTCGAACTGCCACCGATCGCGAGCATAGCGGAACCATCCGACCGCCCAAATTGCACGATGGTATCGCAGACCCATACTTTGGTATGGCGGGAGGACTTGGCCGATTTCGAGCCGTCCGTTATCTCAGTCGAGACCCTGAACAGCGATTCGAGGTGCCTACTTTTGTGGTTATGAGATTGATAATCTCGATCCCGCCGCTCAATTTGCGTATCGTATGCTCGGCTATTTCTCGATCCAACGGAAACATGACGTCGCCCGATAGGGTGACACGGCCGGCTTGGGCGGCGACCTGGACGGAATCGAAACGACATTTCCATCGCAGCAAGCTGCGTGCCCGGTGAACAAGCTCCTCGTCCGGCAGGGCTCGCGCCAACAATTTGGCCGGATCATGGTTCAGCCCGGGAAGCTGTCGCATGCTGGCCTCTTCAGCGAACGATGTGACACGAGGCGGGGAACGATGGCGATCAACCCGCCACCAACCAGAGCTGCGACCAACTCCATGGCAATGGACTCAAGGTTCAGCCCACCGCCGCCTGCGCTGGCGAGCACAGGAACGGCGTGCAGGACTTGCTTCCCGACGCAGTCGCCGATCAAGTTCACGGCGATTTCATTCAGGTGTCCGCTTAGTCCAGCCAGCGCATTGCTGCCTGCCGCAAAGGTGACAATTCCGAGCGATCCGAGATGGCTGGAAAGTTTTGGGAGCACGTACTTCATGACGATCCCCCTTTGCGTCTTGTCCTGACGACATTGCTCTTGGACGCAAAGGGGAGAATAGCGAGACGGCCGGACCGCCAATACTGGACCTGGGTATCGCCACGCCAGCTAAGCGTTCGGTCAGCCTATACCATCGTCTATGGGGCTCCGAACTCGCGTCCGCAGCGGCAGAACAGCGTTAGACTGTGGGCTGTCAACGACCCGAAAGCGCAGTGTCGAGATATTGCGTGAGCTTCTCGTCGCTGAAGGGCTTGCTCAAGAACCCGATCGCCCCGGCCTTGAGCGCATGATCGCGCACTCGCTCGTCGGGAAAGGCGGTGACAAAAATGATCGGCGTCCGGCGGCCTTGTTCGATCAGCCGCTGCTGCAGCTCGACACCGCTCAGGCCCTTCATCTGCACGTCGAGAATGAGGCAGGCGGTTTCGTCCGGATTGGAGTCGAGAAACTCCTCGGCCGAGGCAAACGCCCGCGCGGAATAGCCAAGGGACCGTACCAGCGCCTTCGTCGACTCTCGGACGGATTCATCGTCGTCAACAATTGAGATCATAGGTGGTTTCGACAATTCCTATTCCCTGGAACCGGGCCCGGAAGAGGCCGGCGGATCCGATTTTCGTTCGATTGTGACGCCAGAGTGAAGCCTGAGCGACGCCATGGGAACTGTACTTAGGTCTAGGATGACGTTTTGGCGCGGGTGACGCCTAGTGAATCCGCCATCCTGACCAGATCGGCCAACGACCGGGCTTGCATTTTCCGCATGATGTTGCCGCGGTGCATCTTAACGGTGACCTCGCTGACGCCCATCTCGCCGGCGATCTGCTTGTTCAGGAGCCCGGCCGCCACGAACCCGAGCACCTCCCTTTCCCGGGGCGTCAAGGTGGCGAAATGGGCCTTCAGGTCTGCGGTGTGCTTGTTTCCTTCCCGCCGCTCGCGGTCCCGTGCGAGCGAGAGGCGGACCGCATCAAGCAGGTCCTGGTCACGGCACGGTTTAGTGAGGAACTCGACCGCTCCCGCCTTCATCGCCTGCACGCTCATCGGAATATCGCCGTGACCGGTGAGGAAAATGATCGGCATGTCGGTGCCCGACTTTGCCAATTCGGTTTGGAACTCAAGCCCGCTGCGGCCGGGCAGGCGTACGTCGAGCACGAGGCAGCAAGGCGTGTCGGGTCGCTCACCTTGCAGGAAGTTGTCGGTCGAGTCGAATAGCTCGACATTGAGCCCGACCGATTCGAACAGGCTCTTGAGCGAGGTGCGTACGGATGCATCGTCATCGATGACGAAGACCACGGAGTCTGGAGCGATTTGCTTCTTCATCCGCCTTCCCTAAGCGCTGTCGGTCGGCAGGATGACCTGGAACACTGATCCGTGCGGCTCGCCCTTGAGCAGCACGATGCGGCCGCCATGCGATTCGATGATCGACCGGCAGATCGACAGGCCCATGCCCATACCCTCCGCC
This sequence comes from Aestuariivirgaceae bacterium, assembly GCA_036554625.1. Classification (GTDB taxonomy): domain Bacteria; phylum Pseudomonadota; class Alphaproteobacteria; order Rhizobiales; family Aestuariivirgaceae; genus DATBLQ01. Next base: position 3,718 of record DATBMX010000056.1, on the reverse strand, counting down.
TTAGTGGTAAAAAACGCATCGAAAATCCGTTGGGCATTCTCGGGCTCGATTCCGGTGCCGGAATCCTCCACCTCCACGAGCGCTGTTCGGCCGTCGTGCTCCCCCGATCGCACGCTGACCAGCCTTGCGCGATCATAGACGGGGAGCGTGGCTTCCGCAGCGTTCATCAGCAGATTGAGCATGACCTGTTGTAGTTGCACGCGGTCGGCCATGACGCTTGGCAGATCGTCGGCGAGCGCGGAGCGGAGCGATATGCCATGGCGTTGGAATTCGCTATGGGTGAGCCGCACGACATCTTCGATCAGATCGTTGAGGCTCACTTTGGTTCTGCCTCGATCACCCTTCTTCACCATCGCCCGAATGCTGCCGATGATGCGGCTGCCCCGCTCTCCGTCATTGGCAATGCGCCGCAAGGCCGCTTCTGCTTCCTCGAAGTTCGGTGGCTGCCTTGCCAGCCAACGCAACGCGGCGTTGGCGTTATTGACGATGCTCGCCAACGGCTGGTTGATCTCGTGAGCGATTGAAGCGGCCATCTCTCCCATCGTTGTCAAGCGGGCAACTCGCGCAAGCTCGGCTTGCATTGCGGCGTTGCGCGCCTCATCGGCGATCTCCCGCTCACGGGCCGCGGCAAGCTCCTCAAGCATGGCGTTGAAGGCGGACGCGAGACGGCCGATCTCATCGGTGCGATCGAGGTCGATGCGCAGTCCATAATCCTTGGTCTCGCGCACCTTGTCGGCCAAGCCCTCGAGCTGTCCAAGGGGTCTTACGACTTGACGATAGGTGAGCGCGGCAAACAGCAGGCTGAGACCCGCGACCACACCGTTGAGAAGCAAGCTGCCATAAAGATTGCCCAATAGGTTCCGAAGCCGCTTATCAAGCAGGCGGGTAAGCTCGGCTTGGCTTGCGATTGTGGCTTGGTCGACGCTGTTCACTGCGGCTTGAAAAGTCTGGACCAGCGCGGTCCCATTTTGTTTGCCACTTAACGAAGCGTCCGCCGCCTGGAGGTAGGAATCCACGGGGGGGCGCATCGCTCCGATCGCCGGACCGATGCTCGCCTCGAGACGGCCATCTCGATTTCCACGGCTCGCCGCGGCTGCGTCGCGCTCAATCTCCTCGACGATCGAGTGGACCATCCCGTCGAGCAATTGGCCGCGCACCCGAAGATCTTCTTCGATCGGCGCCACCTGCATGAGCGATTGCAACTCACCCATGTCGGCGAGCAACTCCGGCATGCGCTTAACGAGGATGTTCTGCATGTAATAGCTGTCGAGCTCTGGATCGAGCGTGAGCTTGGATTCATCGCCGACCCTGGATGCGAGGTCTCGGGCTTTGGTCAGCGCGTCGACGATGGCGGCGCGCTTATCGCCAGTCGCGGCTGAGGGAAGAGCGCGAACCGCCGCGGTCAACGCTTGCGCGAGCTCGGCAGTGCCCAATGCGCCGCCGGTCGCGACTTCGGCCGCGGCGAGCGCGTCCAAGGCGACATCCGCCGATTGCTGGGACGTCACCACGGGCGATCCGTCGGCGGCCGCGGCAAGAATAACCGCATAGACGCCGCGCATGGCTTGCAGATATTGCGCGCCCACCAGCTCCTTGCTGGCGAACTCGATGGCAATCAGCTTTTCCTTGATCAGTCCGTATGTGGCGAGCGCGATCGCACCGACAAATGCCGCGCACAAAAGAAGGAGCTTGGTGCTGGTGCGCAGATTCTTGAACACGTCAACCGCCCAGGCCCATCGGCATGTCACGCCGCGCAAACCAATCGCCCGTCAGGACAGGATAACCAGGTTCCGGAATCCCGTCTGCCCGGATTTAACATATTGATCTGCTATTGTTAAATAAGGGGGTAGACGGAGGGTAAGTGTCGCTCGACACAACCCGTGATCGTGCCGCTTGTCCTATGCGAAGGTCGATAACGGAACCTGCCTAAGTCCAGTAGTCGCCATCACCCACCCTGCTACTGTCCCCACAGATCACGCTCGGGAAGTGTGCCGGGCATTTGCGATTCTTGGGCCAGGAGATGCAAGACGGGTGATTGGTCTTTTGGCACGGCCAATCACCCGTCGTCTGTCAGTGGGACTTCTGTTCGTCATGACGCGCAAGCTCAATAACGACGCGACGATGGCGACGGTCAGTGCTGCCTTCCGCGACATCTGGACTACGCTCGAAAATCAGGACTCGCTCAAGATCGGTACCGCTCACGAGGAACTGAGGATGGCCGTCATTCGGAAACTCATGGATCTCGTGGCCGAAGGGACAACAGACCGCGAGGAACTAAAGAGGAAGGTGCTGAAGACCGTACCCCTTCGATGACATGGCGCCTCCTGTACTAAGGTGCAGGAGCTTACGGAGCGGGTGTGTTGTATGACATCCGTCGCGGGGAAACATGTGAATGGAGGACCCCATGCTAAGAGCATCGCTAATCTCCCTTTCCGTAGTGCCCTTGACCGCCACGTATCTGCTTGCGCAGGCGAATACGATGACCTCTGGCCGCCCCTCGGCTGCTCTCAATCCCGAGCAGTGCGAAGCGATTTGGAACAACGCGGTCCCATCGGGTGACTTGCTGGCTCAATCAGCCGCCGCGCCGTTCATCGTCAACTTCACGCAGGTCGATAAGGATGGGAGCGGGGACATCTCGAAGGCTGAGTTCGACGACGCCTGCGCCAAAGGACTGGTGAAGAACAGCGAAAACTAGCTGAGGGCTGGGAGCGTCATCCTCTGGCGCTCCCCCTTCAGGGTCCGTTTGCCCGGCTCCTTGGCAGACGTGGAGGGGCCTTCAGGCAGGCGTATAACGCTACAGTTCAATTTCTGCTTCTTGGGACCAACCAACCTAACGACCTCGAGAGTTAGTCGGCCGCCAGGTGCTGACGCGGAGCGGATTGTAGCGTCCCCTTGGCCAATTACGCCGAAGCGGTCGTCATTAGGTATCCGCACCGTCAGATACTGATCTTGTCGTTAGGGCGTGTTGCGACCCTCAGCCGTTGCCGTGAACGCATCGATGGCGGTTATAACTTCCGTCGCGCTGTGCCGATCCAGGCTTCGATTGAACAGCCCGATCTTCGCAACACACCAAGCCTCAGCTAGTGCTGGCGCCGCCCATCGCTGATCGACTTTGGACGTTATCCCTTGCGCGACTGCTTGTTTTCGCTCTTCGACGGCAGCCACCGCAAATTTTGCCAAAGACGCTTCGTCGGTTGCGGTCTTTGCTAAATGGATGAAGTCACCTGCGCGGTTTGCGATCTCCACCTGAACATTCCGCGGAAGATCCTGTACTTGCTCTAGAAGAGTAAGCACCGTTCTTTCCCAGAATAGTGAGCGGAAGAACATTAGCCCCCGCCTTTGCGCTTCAACCGAAAAATTGAACGCGGTCTAGGGCAAAATAGCGGCGAACCAGCGCTCAGCACTGGGGTTTTCCACACGGGTGGTAAGCAGTCCCCTATCCTGAGCGTGACCCCCAACGGAACAATTCAAACCGCCCCCTGTTTAAGGAGGTGGCACTGAGGGAAAATCAGATGGCACAGTTTGCTGACGCCTGCCGTGCGAGCGCGTATCGCTGTGCCGAAATCGCAGCTACGACCAGTATCGCGGAAGATAGTTGCGAGTTTAAAACCTTTGCTGCGACTTGGCAGAGGCTGGCTCGCGAGATCGAGTGTAGTGAGCGGCTGATCAACCTGATTGATGAGCTAGGGTCACACTCTTCAGCCGGTTCGAAGTCTGCTAG
>DATBMX010000045.1:0-2865 GCA_036554625.1 Aestuariivirgaceae bacterium | reverse complement strand
GAGGAGGGAGCTCTCGCCTGGAAGAACATCAAGCCTCAAGTCAAGGAAGGCGAGACCGAACCTCAGAAGCTCGATCAGGGGCAGCTTGAGCGGACGCTCGACAAGGAGCTGTCCAAGGCTCTCAAGGCCTTTCAGGCGAGTCATCACATCAAGCAGACGGGTCGCCTCGACAAGGCGACGGTCGAGGCCCTCAACGCCCGTTCCGATCAGCGCAACATCCACAAGCTCGCCCTGAACATGGAGCGCCTGCGCTGGTTTCCGCGCGAACCCGGAAATCGCCACGTCTTCGTCAACCAGGCTGCTTTCGAGCTGCGCATTATGGAGGATGAGCGCATCGTCTGGCGCACAAAGGTGATCGTCGGCAAGCCCGAGACGCAGACGGCCGTGTTCAGCGATGAGATGGAGCGCGTCGTGATGAACCCTTATTGGGGCGTTCCCAGGTCCATCATCAAATACGAGATGATGCCTTATCTTGTGAACGACCCATCATATCTCGACCGCAAGGGATTCGAAGTCGTGAATGCGCGGGGCGAGGTCGTGAGCTCGAGCACCGTCGATTGGTGGGCCTATGGCGACAAGATCCCCTATGACGTGCGTCAGCCCCCCGGCGACGACAATGCTCTCGGCAACATTAAATTCCTCTTCCCGAATTCGCATGACATCTACATGCACGACACGCCGACCAAGGACCTGTTCAAGCAGAAGGTGCGCGCCTTCAGCCATGGCTGCGTGCGCGTCGAGAACCCGCGCGAGTTCGCCGAGCATATTCTGGGCTGGGACAGGGAGGAGATCGACGATCTGATCGGCTCCGGGCGCAACATGGAATTCGGCCTCGACACCCGCATCCCGGTGCATCTCAACTATTTCACCGCCTGGCCTGACGCGTCGGGCAAGATGGCCTTCTACAATGACATCTACAATCGTGACCTGCGCCTGGAGAAGGCTTTGAACACGATCGCGGTGGCGGCCAATTAGCTGCTGTTTGCCTCAACCAAGCATCACGACGCCTTCCGCGTCATGGCCGGACTTGATCCGGCCGTCGTCCTCCGGCCGGCAAGCGATACGCGGGTCAAGCCCGCGACGAACCAAGTAATCGGGCATCGCTAAGCTTGACCCTGGCTTTCGCCAGGGTGACGGGTGGAAACTGCAGCTCAAGCTCGCGCAGGACGGATCCACTGAAAATCGGCGCAATGGCTCGCCCCCCAAGGCTGACTCTGGGGCAGGTAATCTTTTGTTAATCGTTATTCCGCATGATGAATCAGCCGTTACGTGCCCAACCATGGCCGCAATCTTATGGCTTGTGAAGCACGGCCCGCCGGGACATACTTAACGGCGGCGGGTAGAGCGGGAATCGTTAAGGGGAGTCGGGGGTTTCACCTCGGTTGTATGTATGGTGTCGAGTGGGGGTTTTTCTTTAGTGGGACATCACACGCCGTTGTCATCTCGTCTAAAGAAGCTCACTGCGGCCTCCATATTGTTCGCTGCCTGTTCCCTGGCGGCGTGGGGAACCTTTCCGGGTTCGCTCACCGCGGCGGGCGAAACCCGCACCCTCAGCATCTATCATGTGCACACCAAGGAATCGCTGACCATCACCTATAAAAAGAATGGTCGCTACATTCCCTCCGCCCTGGCGAAAATCAATTATGTGCTGCGCGACTGGCGCCGCAATGAAGTCATTCCCATAGATCCCAAGACCATCGATCTCATGTGGGAGCTTCATGCCGATCTGGGCTCGCGCGCCCCCATCCACATCATTTGCGGCTACCGCTCGGCTTCCACCAACGGCATGCTGAAGAAGATCGGCCGCAACGTCGCCAAGCAGAGCATGCATATTCGCGGCAAGGCCATCGACCTCTACTTCCCCGACGTGGCCGTGGCGAAGCTTCGCGGCAGCGCCATCGTCCGCCAGATCGGCGGCGTCGGCTATTATCCTCGCTCCGGAAGTTCGGGATTCGTCCACCTCGATTCGGGCAAGGTTCGCTACTGGCCGCGGCCCAGCGAAACCCAGCTCGCCCAGATCATGAAGGACCATAAGAGGACGGTCGGGGCTCGTTTGACCAACGGCTACATGGTCGCGCAGGTCGATACGGGCAATGCGGATGTCGTGAGGGCCTCGGGCAAGGTGAAGATCGCGGCCGCCCCGCCGCCGCCCACCGATGAGGAGGAGGCAGAGACCGCCGAGGCCACTGTTGCCGCCTCGACGGGCCCTCAAAAGATCGTCGCCTCGAGCTATCCCGTACCGAAGCCGCGTCCCAAGCCGATCGAGGTGCTGATGCTCGCTGCGGCCAAGATGCATGTCGAGCCGGCCTCAGCGCCGCCGCCGGCCAGAAGCAATTTCGCCAGGCGCCCGGGCCCCGTCACGTCATTGCCGGCCGCCGCCGCGCAGGATGATGCCTTCGAGCTTGAACTGACCGCCACCAACCCGTTGAACAAGGGCAGCTTTGCCGCCCACGCCCAGCACGAGCAGACCAATCTCGTGACGGCGTCTCTGGGTTCGGCCAGCTCGGCGGACGATTTCTTCTGGTGGCCAACGCGCTGGCTGCTCAACACGGGAAGCATCGTGCGCCGGGACGCTCAGCATGAGCCCGTGAACATCACCTTCACCGAGCAGGCCGCGACCGGGCCGGCGGAAGGAAAGCCGGCGCCCGTGCGGAACGCAAATTCCGTGGCTTGGGGCCTTGGCGATTTCATAGCGCTTCTGCAGGGCGCCAAAGGCTCCTCTGCCAAGGGCGCCGCAAAGTCCGACCGTCTGATGGTCAATCGCAATGGCAAGGGCGACATTGAGCCCGCATCGGAACTCGGCCCGTTGGGTGAATATGGGCTCCGGGACGCCTCTGCTTCCTCGATCCAGTAGCAAACCCATCA
>DATBMX010000031.1:0-2330 GCA_036554625.1 Aestuariivirgaceae bacterium | reverse complement strand
ACTGGAATAGGACCGATGCTCTTCTGCCGCACGAGGCCCATGAGCTCGCGTGCTTCGCCGAGCGAGCCCACGAAGGACCCTATGATCGACAATTGCCGCAAAGGCAGCATCGGAACGGGCAGGCTCAGGCGCCCGCCCATGAGCCCCACCACGACGACGCTTCCGCCCTTGCCGACGCAGGCTTGCGCGAAATCGACGGACGCGCCCGAACCCACGAAGTCGATGGCGCTGGCCATGCGGCCGAGTTGCGCGCGCAAGGTGGCGCGTGCGTCCTTCTCCTGCGGGTCGAGAGTGAGCGCTGCGCCGCATTGTTCTGCCGCCTCGCGCTTTGCCTTGTCCGTATCGGCCACCACGACGTCCTTGTGCGTCAGGGCGCGCGCAAGCTGGAGCGCCATGAAGCCTACCCCGCCGAAACCCAGGATAAGCAGCGGTCCATGATTGGTTCGTGCGAGCGCTTTTTTGAGAGCCGAATAGGCGGTGAGGCCCGAGCACATGTAGCTTCCGGCAATCGACGCATCGATGCCTTCCGCATCGATGAGATAGCGCGGATGCGGCACGATCACATGGCTTGCGAATCCCCCGTCGCGATGAATGCCGATCTGGCACATGTCGTCGCACAAATGCTCATCGCCGCGAAGGCAGCGCCCGCAGGCGCCGCACCCGATCCATGGATAGACGGCATAGAGCTTCTCGCCATTGGCGATGCCCAAAACGGCAGAGCCGTGAGATTGGATAATGCCGCAAATCTCATGCCCCGGTGTGAACGGAAGCGCCCGCCCGTCGGTGATGTCGAGCTTGCGGCCTTCGCCCAGATCGAAGTAGCCGTCGATGAGATGAAGGTCGCTGTGGCACAGGCCGCAATGGCTCACTCGCAGCAGAATCTCCCCTTCCTCGAGCGACGGCGCTGCGGCTTTCGTCCCCTCGAGGGGAGCGCCATAGCGGACGAGCGACTGGCGTTCGATGATCATCGCGCTGCCCGCTCTGCGGAAGCCAGCGCCGCAAGCCGGCAGAGTTCGGCCACGGCAAGCTCCTCGGGCCGCGCCGTTGGTGCGATGCCTGCTTCGCTGATGAGCCTGTCGCTGTGGGCGACGAGCCCTTTAAGGCTCGTCCGCAGCATCTTGCGCCGCTGGCCGAAGGCGTGGGCCGTGAGGGCCTCCACCGCCTTCGCATCGAGGCCGGCGATGCAGGGCTGCGCCGGCGTGATCCTGACGAGACTCGAGGTCACTTTTGGCGGCGGGGTGAAAGCGCGCCTGTCGATGTCGAAGAGCTTCGCCGCCCTGGCCCTCCATTGCGCGAGCACCGAGAGCCTCCCATAGGCCTTGTTGCCCTGAGCCGCCACGATGCGCTCGGCCACTTCCTTCTGGAACATAACCGTCAGCGACTCCCACCACGGCGGCCACGGCTCCTGCGTGAGCCATGTCGTGAGGAGAACGGTGGCGATATTGTAGGGCAGATTGGCGGCGATCTTGATCGGCCCCGAGGCGAGGCTTCGCCAGTCGGTCTTGAGCGCGTCTTCGTGCCTGACGGTCAGACGACCGGGATAGGCTGCAGCAATCTCGTCGAGCGCCGCCATGGCGCGTGCGTCCCGCTCGATGGCGATCACTTCTTGCGCTCCCTCCTCGAGCAGCGCCCGCGTGAGACCCCCGGGCCCGGGGCCGACCTCGATGACGCGGTAGCCGTGCAGCGGCCCCGCGGCGCGGGCGATGCGCCGCGTGAGATTGAGGTCGAGAAGAAAATTCTGCCCCAGTCCCTTGCGTGCAGTGAGGCCGTGCCTTGCGATCACGTCTCGCAGGGGCGGCAGGGCAGGGGTGGTCATTGCGCTGCTCGCTGCGCATGCTCGGCCATGGACGCGGCAAGTTTGAGTGCGCTGATGAGGCTCATCGGATTGGCTTTGCCACTGCCCGCGAGGGACAAGGCGGTGCCATGATCGGGCGACGTGCGCACGATCGGAAGCCCGAGCGTCGCATTCACGCCTTCGTGGAAGCCGATCGTCTTGACCGGAATGAGCGCCTGGTCGTGAAACATGCACACTACGATGTCGAACCGGCTTCGCGCTTCCTCATGGAAGACGCTGTCGGCAGGAAACGGACCTTCGACCTCAAGCCCCTCGCGTCGCAGGAGATCGATGGCCGGATTGATCACGGCCTGCTCCTCGCCGCCGAGCGCGCCGCCTTCGCCGGCATGGGGATTGAGGCCGGTCACTGCGATCCGGGGCCGAGCGATGCCGAAATAACGCTTGAGATCGGCGTTGACGACGCGTGTCTGCTTCACGATCGTTTCGACGCTGAGCACCCGCGCCACCTCCCTGAGCGGAATGTGGACGGTGAGCG
>DATBMX010000010.1:0-17845 GCA_036554625.1 Aestuariivirgaceae bacterium | reverse complement strand
CGGGGACCGCTCCAATGCCTGCCGGCGACGGCGTCGACATCAAATCGCTGATCCGCACGATTCCCGACTACCCGAAGCCGGGCATCCTGTTCCGCGACATCACCACGCTGATCGCCGACCCGGCGGGGTTGCGTGCCGCGGTCGATGGCCTGGTCTGGCCCTATCTCAAGGCCGACATCGACTATGTGGCGGGCATCGAGGCGCGTGGCTTCATCCTCGGCGGCGCCGTCGCCCACGTGCTGGGCCGCGGTTTCGTGCCCATCCGCAAGAAGGGGAAGCTGCCCTACCGCGTGATCGGCCAGGAATATTCGCTCGAGTATGGCGTCGACACGATCGAGATACACGCCGACGCGATCAAAAAACGCGACAAGCTCCTGCTCGTCGACGATCTGGTCGCCACTGGCGGCACCGCCACGGCGGCCATCGATCTCATCCGCAAATCAGGCGGCGATCTCATCGCGGCCGCCTTCGTGATCGATCTTCCCGAGCTCGGCGGCGCGCAGAAGCTCCGCGACAAGGGCGTGAAGGTTCACACCCTCGTCTCGTTCGAGGGTCACTAGACCTCAGCCACGATCTTTTCGAGCGCTCGCCGCGCCGGCCCATGAATCACCGAACCGTCGATGCCGAACATGGATCCGTGACAGGGGCAATCCCACGTCCGTTCGGCATTGTTCCATGTCACCGTGCAGCCCTTGTGCGTGCATTTGGCTGAAAGCAAGTGAACCTTGCCATTGTCGTCGCGGAACGCCGCGATCCTTTCTTCGCCTTTGGCGATGACGCCTCCTTCTCCGGCTGCGATATCCTCGACCCGTTTCACGATGGACTGGCTGTCGCCGTCCTTGTGAAAGCCCTTCGGCACGGGACGAGTCGGATCGTAGAGCGCCTGCCACGGGCTCCGCCTGCTTGAGATCATCTCGGCAATCATCATGCCCGCCGCCGTGCCATTGCTGATGCCCCATCCATTAAAGCCTGTGGCGATGTAATAGCCCGGGGATTTTTCTGCATCGGGCAGGCCCGCGAAGGGAACGCGGTCCGCCGTGTCGTAGTCTTCATTGCACCAGCGCCATGCCACCTCGCTCAAGCCGAGGTTGTCCTTCACCCAGCTCTTGAGCTCAATGAATCGCCCCGCGACATTGCCGTCCCACCCCGTGTTGTATTTGGGCCCGAGCACCACCAGGAGCGGACCCTCGGCGTCGCGGCCCATTCTCAGAGAGCGCATCGGGTCGTCGATGGCGATGAACATGCCGTCGATCATTTTGGGCCCGTTGGTGCGGAACGCCATTGCGACATGGCTGCGCGGCTGTGTGCGCGTCGCCATGCCGACCGGGCTCTTCACCGGAATATTGGTGGCGACGACGATGTTCTCCGCATGCACGGTGCCGCCCTTTGTCACTGCCCGATAGCGGCTTGCCTCGCCAATGAAGACGGCCCGGCTGTTTTCGAAAATCATGCCTCCTTTTTGGCTGACCGCCGCGGCCACTCCTATGAGATAGCTCGCCGGATTGAACTGCGCCTGGTCGGGAAAGAAGAGAGCGCCGGCGGTCGCGAAAGGCAGCGGCGCCCTCTCGAGCACCTGCGCCTTGAGTCCCGCCCTCATTGCTGCGTCCCCCTCAGCCGCAATGTCGGGCCTTCGCGCCGGGTCTGTTGTATAGGCATAGGCATGCCTTGTCTCGAAATCGCAGTCGATCTCATGCGCATCGATCCAGTGCGCGATCTGCCTGACGCCGGATGCATTCGCCTCGGCATAACAGCGCGCATTGTCGGCGCCCCGCTCGCGCTCGAGCTGTTCGTAGATCAGCGCATGCTGCGTCGTGATTTTGGCGGTCGAACGTCCAGTCACCTGGCGGCCCACGCGTAAGCCTTCGAGCACGATCACGGAGCGGCCCTCTTCGCACAACCGCAGCGCCGTCGTGAGGCCGACGATCCCCGCGCCGACGATGACGGTGTCCGCATGGATCGAGCCGTCGAGCGTCGGATAGTCGGTAGATCTGGCTTTGCTGAGCCAGCAGCTGCCGCTCCTGCCAGGAAGTGAGGCCATCGGGGTTCTCCTTAGCGGCGTCGCATCTGAACCAGCACCTTGCCGTCGAATGAGAAGACGGGGTCTTCCTTCTGATTTCTGCCCAGCGTGCTGAATTGGAGCAGTCCCCAGCCTGGCTTGGTTCTGAGTGGCCGCTTGTCTTTCGTGCGACAGGCATAGGTGATTGTGTCGCCGACATAGACCGGCTTCAGCCATTTGAGATTCTGAAACCCCGGCGATGGCCCGATGTCTGGCAGGCTTTCGCCTCGCGAGGCGCGCTCAATCCGATGGCGTTCGTTGAACGCTGTGTAGCATTTCATCCATGCCGCCGCCGTATGCCAGCCGCTGGCGCACAGAGCGCCGAAGTGGGATTGCCGCGCCGCTTCATCATCGAGATGGAAGGGCTGCGGATCATAGGCCTGCGCAAAGCGCAGCATCGCCTGGCGGGTGAAATGGTGGCTGCCCAGAGTCTCCTCGCGATCAAGCTCGATTTCATCCAGGAACAGGCCCTTCACTGTCTGTTCCTCACCCTCACGAGATTAATGCCGATCATCTCCGCCTTGACGTCGCCCTGTGCGTCGAAAAGATCGAAGTGCATCTTCACGATGCCCATTTCCGGCCGTTTTGCCGAGACCCGCGCCTCGAGCGTCGTTCGCCGGCACGACAGGACATCGCCCGGCCTCACCGGCTTCAGCCACTTCACCTCATCTATGCCGGTCGAGCCCATCGAGGCGGTGCGGCCGTAATACCCCTCCACCATCAGGCGCATTATGATTGCGCAGACATGCCAGCCGCTGGCGCACAATCCGCCGAGCAGCGAGGCTCGCGCGGCGGCTTCATCAACATGAAACGGCTGCGGATCATACTCGCGGGCGAAATCGACGATCTCCTCGGCCGCCACCTGATAACGCCCGTAGGTAATGACCTCCCCCACTGGGAAGTCTTCGAAATGGAGCAATGACGCAGCTTCCCCCATCAGCTCTTGGGTGTCAGGATGACGTAATGCTTGCGCACCGGTCTGATGGTTTCCCATGTTCCCTTGAAGCCGGGCGGGATGATGAAGCCATCACCTTTCCTGAGCCTCCAGCTTTGGCCGGAATCGCTGGTGAGCACGGCCTCGCCCTCGAGAAAGTGGCAGAACTCCCACTCTGAATAATCGACCTTGACCTTGCCGGGCGTACATTCCCAGATTCCGCAATAGAGTCGGCCTTCCTCGCCGGTCCAATGATTGTAGGTGCGCGTCTTATACTCGCCTTCGATCAGCACCTCGGCGCTGGCAGCGCCGGCCTCGGCCTCCGGCGCTCCTGGTCCCTCGCTCGTCAGCACAATGATCTGGTTCATTGCTTGCCCGCCCCTTGCTCCGTCTTGCTCTCCTTCTTATGGGCAAAGGTTTGCGGGTTTGGCAAGGCAGCGATGCTGGCAAGCCTTTTGAGGACCAATTCCTTGTCCTCAGGGAAGCCTGACGCCACCCACCAGTCTTCGAGGGTGCGGAGCAGTGCACCCATTCGCGGGCCTGGCTCCACGCCAAGCGACTTCAGGTCATCTCCCGTCACAGGAAATTTCGACATCTCGGTCTTGCGTGCGAAATTGACGAGCGCACGCCACGCTTTGTCATTTGCCGATGCGCGCGAGCGCGCCCATGCGAGCCGGATTTGGTCGAGATAGGCCTGGCGCCCGAGCTGATAGAGGACGATCTTGCGCTCGCGCGGTCTGAGCGCCGGAGAGGGAGCAGCGCCGCTCCTCAGCGCCTTGAGCCGTGCCATTTCCGCATTGGTGAGCTTGAGGCTGTCGCGATAGTGCGCCCCCTGTTCTGTGATGAGTTCGAGCCTCAGCAGCGGATCGGGCGCGAGCTTGAGCACCTCATCGATTGCCATCATATGCGCGAGGCTTTTGACTTCGGCTTTTCTCCCGAAAAGAAGTTTCGCGATTCCGCTTTCGTTCATGATGTCGAGCATGCGCGCCGCACCCGGCGCACCAAGGAGCTTCCACAGTTCCTGACGGATGCGCTCGGCGGACAGCGACTTCAAATGGCGCCTGAGCCGAATGCATTGCGCAAGTCCTTCGCCGTCGGGACGCCCCTTGCCATACTGGGCGTTGAAGCGGAAGAAGCGCAGGATGCGCAGATAGTCCTCTTGGATTCGCCGCCGGGGCTCGCCGACGAACCGCACGCGCCGGCGCAGGAGGTCGTCATGGCCGTCAAGCGGGTCGTAAACCTCGCCTCTCGCATCGCAATAGAGCGCGTTCATGGTGAAATCGCGCCGCGACGCATCCGCCGTCCAATCGTCGGTGAATCTCACCTTCGCATGCCGCCCGAATGTTTCGACATCGACCCTCAGTGTCGTGACCTCGAACGGCCTCCCGTTCGCCGCCACCGTGACGGTCCCATGCGCGATCCCCGTCGGGTGCACCTTGAGGCCGGCCGCCTGTCCTGCCGCCATCACCTCCTCCGGCGTCAACGTGGTCGCGAGATCGACATCGCCGACGAGGTCGCCGAGCAGCGCATTGCGTACCGCACCCCCCGCGATGCGCGTTGTACCCTCCTTGTTGAGAACGGACATCACCGTCTGCAGGGCTGGATCCTTGAGCCATCTCCGTCGCGGAAGTGAGATTCTTCTCTGTCGCCGGCTCATGTGGCAGCGCTCCTTGCATAGAGTCGGTCGTAGAGATTTTTCAGCATGCCGGCCGTTGCCCCCCAGATGTAGCGCCCGCCAAACGGCATGGCATAGAAATGTCTGATCGAGCCCTGCCACTCCCGCGAATGGACATAATGGTTCTCTGGCGACATGAGAAATCGGAGCGGCACTTCGAACACGGCCTCCACTTCATCCGCTGCGGGCGTGAGCGCGAATCCCGGTTTGATCATTCCGACCACCGGCACAACCCGGTAGCCGGTCCGCGTCAGATAGCCGTCGAGGAAACCCAGGGGCTCGATGAGATGCTTGCCGAGGCCCGTTTCTTCTTCCGCCTCCCGCATGGCGGCGGCGATTTCGTCATCGTCGCTCTCATCGATCCTGCCCCCGGGGAAGGCAATTTGGCCGGCATGCGACCTGAGCCCCGCCATGCGCAGCGTGAGCAGCACCGTCACTTCCGGTTCATGAGCGATGAGGGGCACCAGCACCGCCGCCAGCTGGGGCGCGTCGTCCATGGGCCTCTCAGCCAATTCGGAGTTTAGGTCGTCATCGCTGCGCCCATAGACGGAAGGAGGCGTGCGCAGCAGGAACTTCGATGCGCGCTCGCGCACCTCGGGCTCGTCGAAGCGGTAGGCCTTCATCCCTTCAGCTCTCTTGCCGGCTGCATTCGCCAGAACCGGCCCGAGGACCACACGCCGAACCAGTCCATGCCATCGACCGCTTCGACCTCTCCCTGCGCCACGAGATCGTAGAAGATCGGCCGGTTGACCAACGCCTCCAGCCTGCCCCTGACCCGCACATAGGGCTTGAGACCGTCCGTTCCCGTTTCGCGCTCGAAGCGCAGAGGATGCTCTTCATCCACCGTCACGATATCGTCCGTGTGAGTCTCGAACGTTAGGCTCTTGCTTTTTCCCTGTCCGCGCACGCTCATCCTGATGGCAAGGAGAGGCGCGTCTTCGACCTCCACGCCGCATTTTTCGACAGGCGTGACGAGGTAGTATTTTCCGTCCTCGTCCTTCCGCAAAATGGAGGAGAAAAGCTTGACCAGAGGTTTTCTCCCAATAGGCGATCCCATATAGTACCATGTACCGTCGTGAGCGATTCGCATGGGGATGTCGCCGCAGAAGGGCGGGTTCCAAAGATGCACCGGGGGCATGGCTTTGCTCTCCCTCTGGACCTCGCCCAGTCCGCGCAAGGGATTGCTGGGATCGCCTGGTAACTCATTTTTGATGGGCCTGTCGGACATGGTCCCTGGCTTGCGATGCTCTGGCTGCTAATTACCAATGCTGTGGCAGGTGGAGTCTGCCTCACTGCGGCCATGCTTTGAAGTCCAGAGTTCATTTGCGGGACTGAAGTTACTCGATGGGCTGCAAAGGCTTACGCAGGTGAATTCCTTCACGGAAAGGACAGTGAAATACAGTGTCACACGTGTCTTCGATCAATGAGGCCGACCGCTCGACGCTCGACAACCTGGAGCGCGCCGGCGAGCGGCTGACGAACGTCAAGGAAGCCATAGGCCAGATCATCTTCGGGCAGGAGAAGGTCCTCGACCTGGCTCTCACCGCCATTCTCTCCGGCGGACATGCGCTGTTGGTCGGCGCTCCCGGTCTTGCCAAGACCAAACTTGCCAACGCCCTTGGCCGCGTGCTCGGCCTCGCCGAGCGGCGCATCCAATTTACCCCCGACCTTATGCCGGCGGACATCCTGGGCGCGGAGATTCTCGAAGAGACGGAGATGGGCCGCCGCCAGTTCCGCTTCGTCGAGGGCCCCGTCTTTTGTCAGCTGTTGATGGCGGACGAAATCAATCGCGCCAGCCCGCGCACCCAATCGGCGCTTCTTCAGGCGATGCAGGAAAAGCACGTCACCGTAGCCGGCGTGCGCCATGATCTGCCTGGTCCGTTTCATGTTCTGGCGACGCAGAACCCGATCGAGCATGAAGGCACCTATCCGCTACCTGAGGCGCAGCTCGATCGCTTCCTGTTCGAGATCGACGTGCCCTATCCCAGCCTGGATGCCGAACGGCGCATGCTTTTCGCCACCACTGGTACCTCGGAGGAGCAGCCTGAGACCGTTTTGACCGCGAAGGAACTCCTCGCCGCCCAGCATCTCGTGCGCATGATTCCGGTAGGCGAGAGCGTGTCCGAAGCCGTGCTGTCGCTTGTCCGCAGCGCCAGACCCCAGGAAACGGGCGACAAATTCGTCAAGGACAATGTCGCATGGGGCCCGAGCCCGCGCGCCAGCCAGGCGCTCATGCTGGGCGTGAAGGCCCGCGCCCTGCTGGACGGCAGGCTCGCGCCCTCTATCGATGACGTTCTGGAATTGGCGACGCCCGTCATGCGTCACAGGATGGCCGTGACCTTCGCCGCTCGCCAGGAAGGCGTTTCGCTGGACGACGTGATTGCAAGGTTGGTCGAGCCTCTGGGATAGCGAGAAACGATGGCCGCTCGTCGGTCTGCTGAATCGACAATGTCATCGACGGCGCTCAAGCTGCGCGATGAGGCGGAGCAGCTTTCTGTCTCCGCCCCTGCTCTCCTTATCACCGCCCAGCGTATAGCGCAGACGATTATTCAGGGCACGCACGGCCGGCGCACGTCGGGTCCGGGGGAGGATTTCTGGCAATACCGGCTTTATACGAGCGGCGATCCGGCAAACCGCATCGATTGGCGCAAGTCGGCGCGCAGCCAGAAGGTTCTCATCCGCGAGAATGAGTGGGCCGCCGCCAATACACTGTGGCTGTGGGTTGACGGTTCGGCCGGAATGCGATTCCGATCGCGGCTTGCTCCTGCTGCAAAGGGCGTGCGCGCCTCTCTCCTCGCCATGGCGCTCGCCATTCTTGCCGTGCGGGCGGGCGAGCGCGTCGGGCTTCTGGGGTCGGGCCTCGTGCCGGGCCACACGCGCAACAGCCTTGCCCGGCTTTCTGAAGATCTCGCTGCCCCGCCCCAGGACTTTCCCGAGCATGCACAGCTCTCGCGCTTCTCCACCTGTGTCTTGTTGAGCGATTTTCTCGAACCAGCACACCAGATCGGCGACAAGCTCGTACCGGTCGCGGCTCAAGTCCACACCGGCCATCTGATCCAGATCGCCGATCCCGCCGAGGAGAGCTTCCCTTACCGAGGCCGCACCGAGTTCACTGAAATGGCCGGCATTCGCAATTTGACCTTCGGGCGGGCAGAGACCATGAAGGAGGATTATCAGGCCCTTTATCGGCAGCAGCGCGCCGCCGTGAAGGATTTGGCCCACCGCCTGGGCTGGACGTTCACCGTGCACCATACCGACGCATCGCCCCTCAACCTGCTTCTGTCGCTCTATATGCTGGTCGGCGACGAGACCTATCGCCCGACTTACCGCGCAGGCGCGGCATGATCGCCACCTTGTCCGCCGTGACATTCGCCTTTCCCGCCGCGCTTTGGGCGCTGCTCGCTCTTCCGGTGATCTGGTGGCTTCTGCGTTTCACACCGCCCAAGCCGGAACGCGTGGCCTTCCCGCCGTTTCGTCTGCTCCTGCAGCTGACCACCAAGGAAGAGCAGCCCGATCACACGCCCTGGTGGCTCATTCTTCTGCGCCTGTTGCTTGCCGCCCTGGTGATCCTCGCCGTCGCGCGTCCGATGACCGGGGCCACGGACCTGACGGGCGGCCGCGGCGTCCCCCTCCTCGTCGTGGTGGACGATGGCTGGGCCGCTGCCCGGGATTGGCAGAAGCGTGTTGATTTCCTTTCAGGTCTGGTCGACTCCGAACAACAGAGCGGCAGAACCATGGCCATCGCGACAACCACGCCGCGCGCACGCTATCCCGATCTCAAGCTTATGCCGGCTTCGGACTTGCGCCGGGGATTGAGCGCTCTGACCCCCGTGGCCCTTGAGCCCGATCGATCTGCAACCCTCAGCCGCCTGCGCACGGCCTTTGGCGCGCTTCCGGCCCCGGACGTTGTCTGGCTGTCGGACGGGATCGACCATCGGACGGCGGCAACCTTTGCACAGGGCCTGCAAGGCCTTGCGGGAGGGTTGGCTACCGTGACGGCAGTCACGCCCTTGCCTCAGACGCTGGGCTCTGCCCTGTCCACGGTTTCGGTAGACAAGGGCGGCGTGAAGGTCGTGGCGCTGCGTCCTGCCGCTGCCGCGACAGGGCAGATGACGGTGAGAGCTCTTGCCGGCAACGGCCGCAGTCTCCTCGAGCAGCAGCTTGATTTCGCAGCCGGCGCGCTTCGCCAGGAAACGGTGTTGAACTTGCCGCTCGAATTGCGCAACGAGCTCGCCCGCATCGAGATTTCAGGTGAGCGCAGCGCCGGAGCGGTGAAGCTCATCGACGACCGCTGGCGCCGCAAGGCCGTCGGCATCGCAACAGGCGCAACGCTCGAGCTCGAGCAGCCGCTGCTTTCGCCGCTCTATTATGTGACCCGCGCGCTTGAGCCCTTCGCCGAGCTGCGCGAGCCGGCCGATGAATCTGAGGGCATTGCCGACCTCATCGCCGGCGGCCTGTCGATGCTTGTGCTTGCCGACATCGGCATCATCCCCGCTTCGACCCGCGACGTCATCAGCGACTGGGTGGAGAACGGCGGGGTGCTATTGCGCTTCGCCGGGCCCCGGCTTGCCGGCGGCCATGACGATCTCGTGCCGGTGGAATTGCGGTCCGGTGGCCGCGAACTAGGCAGCGCATTGAGCTGGGAGGAACCCCAGGCCATTGCCGCCTTCGACGACAGGTCGCCCTTCTCGGGTCTCGCCATTGATCCCGACATCCGCGTCCGCCGCCAGGTTCTTGCCGAGCCCTCGGCCGAACTGCCCGAACGCATTTGGGCAAATCTCGCCGATGGGACGCCGCTCATCACCGCAGCACCGCGCGGCAAGGGCCTGGTCGTCCTTATCCATGTCACGGCCAATTCCGATTGGTCGAACTTGCCGCTTTCCGGGCTGTTCGTGGACATGCTTCGCCGGGTCCTCGACTTGGCGCCGGGCATCGGCGGCGGCGAGGCCGGCAAGAGCGCCTCGGCCGCTGCTTCCGCCTACGCGCCCTCTCGCGCCCTCAATGGCTTCGGCGAGATGACCGACATGCCGCCCGATGCGCAGCCCATTCCCGTCGCCCAAATTGACAAGACAGCGCCTTCCCCTCGCCATCCCGCTGGACTCTATCTCCGTGCCGGGGCCACCCGCGCTCTCAACGTCAATGTCAGTGAAGACGCTTTCAGGGCCTTGCCGGCCCTGCCTTCCGGCATTCGCCAGCTCGGCTATGGTGCGGCCGCCGCCCGCTCGCTGGCGGGCCAGCTGCTTGCGGCCGCCTTGGTTCTTTTCCTCCTCGATACGCTGGCGGCAATGACTCTCGCCAAGGCCTGGCAGCGTCTGCGTTTCGGCGGCGCGCCCGCCGCCCTATTGGCCCTGCTTGTCCTCTCGTCGGTCCATGGGCTTCCGGCTCTGGCGCAGGAACATTTGCCATCACACAGTGAGGATGCCTTCGCCATTGAGGCGACGACCACGACGCGGCTTGCCTATGTTATGACGGGCGACCGCGCCGTCGACGATGTCGCCCTGAGCGGTCTTCAGGGACTGACCGCCATTCTCAAGCAGCGCACCGCGATCGAGCCGGGTGAACCCATGGGCATTGACATCGAGCGCGATGACATCGTGTTCTTCCCGCTGCTCTATTGGCCGCTGACGCCGCAGGCTCCCCAATTGTCCGCCGTCGCGCTGGCCAAAATCGACAAATACATGAAGAACGGCGGCACCATTTTGTTCGACACGAGAGATGCTGCGAGCGCCGTCTTCTCACCCGACGGCGTTTCGCCCGAAACCGAGTCGCTGCGTGCCATTCTCGCCAATCTCGACATACCGCCGATCGAGCCGGTTCCCGAGAGTCACGTGCTGACGAAATCTTTCTATTTGATGCAGTCCTTCCCCGGGCGCTGGAACCAGGGTCGGCTGTGGGTCGAAGCCCAGGGCGAGCGCAACACCACGACCGACGGCGTCACTTCGATCATCATCGGCTCCAATGACTATGCCGCCGCCTGGGCTATCGACACAAATGGCGCAGCCCTGCTGCCGGTATCCCCGGGCGGCGAGGATCAGCGCGAATTCTCCTATCGAACCGGCGTCAACGTCGTCATGTACGCCTTGACGGGCAATTACAAATCCGACCAGGTGCACGTGCCGGCCCTGCTCGAGCGTCTGGGACAATAGCCGGAAAGCCATGGACCTCTCCTTCACTCTCGACCCGCTCATTGCAGATTGGCTCGCCTATCTTTTCATCGCGGCAGCGGCGATCCCGCTGCTCTTGGCGCTCTTCGCTCGCGCGCGCGGCGCGATCCTGCGTTCGCTGGCCCTCGCCGCACTCGCCCTCGCTCTTCTCAATCCCGTCGTCCGTGATGAAGACCGCGAACCCCTGACCGACATCGCCGTCGTCGTGGTTGACCAGAGCCTGAGCCAGACCATCGGCAAGCGCATCGGCCGCACGAACGACATAGCCCAGCAGATAGCGGGCAGGCTCCAGGGCCTTCCCAACATGGAAATGCGAACGGTCACCGTCCGGTCTTCCGGCGGCGGAGATCAGGAAGGAACACGCGCCTTCGCCGCGCTCAACTCCGCCTTGGCCGACATACCCCCCGAGCGTTACGGCGGTGCGCTGATGATCACGGACGGTCAGGTGCACGATGTTCCCGAAAGCCTGCGCGCGCAGGGCTATCAGGGTCCGCTGCACGCCCTCATCACTGGCTCGCGCGATGAAACCGATCGCCGGCTCGTGGTCGAGCGCTCGCCCCGCTTCGGCATCGTCGGCCAACAGCAGACCTTTGCCTTCCGCATCGACGAGGAGGGAAAGGGTTCGGGCGGCGAGCCCGTCGATGTGACCATCACCTATGACGACGGCAGTTCGGCGAGCCTCACTGCTCGCCCCGGCCAGACGGTGGAGGTCGAGATCGACATCAAGCACGGCGGCCGCAATTACACGGAAGTTGCCGTGGCCCCTCTGCCGGGCGAGATCGCGCTGCAGAACAATCGCACGGTGATCACCACCGATGGCATTCGCGATCGGCTGCAGGTACTTCTCGTCTCGGGCGAGCCCCACCCTGGCGAGCGCACTTGGCGCAACCTGCTCAAGGCCGATGCGTCGGTCGACCTCGTGCACTTCACGATTCTGCGACCCCCTGAAAAGCAGGACGGAACGCCGGTGAAGGAGCTCTCCCTCATCGCCTTCCCTACCCGCGAGCTCTTCGTCGAGAAGCTGAGCGAGTTCGATCTCGTCATTTTCGACCGTTATGAGCGCCGCGGCATCTTGCCCACCGTCTATCTCAACAATGTCGTCGATTATGTGCGCGCCGGCGGCGCGGTGCTCGTCGCCTCGGGCCCTGACTATGCCTCGCCCCTGAGCCTCTATGAAACGCCGCTCAACGTCGTCCTTCCCGCCGCGCCGACCGGCTCTGTCACCGTCGAGCCTTTCAAGCCGCAGGTGACCGAGCCAGGCCAGCGCCATCCCGTTACCCGCGGACTTCCCGGCAGCGAAACCGACCCGCCCAGCTGGGGCAAATGGTTCCGTCTTGCCGACATCGCCCCTCGAACGGAGGGCCATGTCGTGATGTCGGGACCCGAGGACAAGCCATTGATGCTGCTCTCCCGCTTTGGCGAGGGTCGGGTGGCTCTCATGCTGTCCGATCAGGCCTGGCTGTGGGCCAGGGGCTATGACGGCGGCGGGCCGCAGACCGAGCTGCTGCGCCGGCTGGCGCATTGGCTGATGAAGGAGCCGGAGCTCGAGGAGGAGGCGCTGTCGGGAGCGCAGGACGGCCGCAACCTCCTGATCGAGCGGCGCACCATGTCCGACGCCGCCGGTCCCGTCACCGTGACTCTGCCGTCGGGCCAAAAGGTCGTGGTTCCGCTGACCGAAGCTTCGCCTGGTTTGTGGCGCGGCACCTTGACGAGCACCGAGAACGGCATTCACCGCTTGAGCGATGATGAGCTGAGCGTTGTCGCAGCCCTTGGCGAGGCAGGAACGAAGGAGCTCGAGGAGCTGATTGCCACGGATAGGAAGCTCAAGCCTATTTTTGATGAAACACGCGGCGGCGCCCACTGGCTCGGAAATGACGGCAACATCGGCGGCTCGGTGCCGCGCGTGAACAAGGTTGCGGAGGGGCGCGCCTATTCGGGTTCCGGATGGCTCGGTCTCAAGTCCAATGGCGCCTATCGCGTGCGCGCCGTGAACGAACTGCCGCTTTTCGCCACTTTCTTCGGACTGGCGCTGCTGCTCGGCCTTGCAAGCCTCACCTGGTATCGCGAGGGCCGCTAGAGCTTCAGCTGGCGGAATCGGCGAGGTGGCAACACGAGACCATGGGCTTTCGCGAGAGAGCCTTCCTTGAGTTCAAGGTAGAGCAGCCGGCTGGGATCGACCGGTCCTGGCAACAGCACCCGGCCTTCCGGTGTTTTCCGAAAGCCAACCCGCCCGTAATAGGGCTCATCGCCAACGAGGATGACGAGCTCGGCGCCGCGCCGGGCCGCGAGATCGAGACCCTGTTTCATCAGTGCCCGCCCGATGCCGGTCCCCTGCCGGTCGCGCGCCACGGCCAGGGGGCCGAGCAGAAGCGCTTGATAGCCATTCTCGCCGATGAAGACATTCCAGAAGCTGATGGCGCCGACCAGGCCGCGCCCGCCCTCCACCGCGACGAAGGACAAGCCGTCGACGGAAGATTCGCCTTCCCTCAGCCGGTAGGAAGTCTTCACCCGCCGGTCGAGACCGAAAACCTCATCCAGCAGAGTTTCTATGGCCTGCTCATGCTCGGGAGCTTGCGGCTGGATGTTGAATTTGCAGATTGTCATGGCTCAACTCGCGAAATGATGAGAAGACCGGAAGACTCCTGGTCTGGCCTTGCGCGTGTTGGAGCTGGAAGTAAGAGCCAGGAGCGTTCAATCGTGCGCAAGAAACCTTGCGCTGACTATGCGTCGTCGTCGTCGCGATTCTGTCGAGGCCCAGGCAATCATGCTCATGGAGCGAGCGCGGTAACACAAAGGCAGGGCGCTGTCGAGTCGTTACCAAGAGGCTTCGGTCGGGTCATTGTCGAGAACCTCTGCGATCCGTCGTTTTGTGCCGGCCGTGACTCCTTCCGGAAGCGCGCTGCGATCGAAGAACCGCGCCTGCCTCACCTCCATGGACGGCAAGAATTGGCCGGCCTCGAACTCCCTCACGACGTAAAGAAGCACATGATCGCCGCGAAACTCTCTTTCGAGGGAGTACACGGCGAAGAGTTTTGGCGCGCCGGCAAGCGTAATCGCGGCCTCCTCCGTGAGTTCCCGCTGCAAAGCCTCGACAGCCGTTTCCCCTCGTTCAACCCCGCCGCCCGGCAGTATCCATACATCCGAGAGTCGTGGCTGGACGAGCAGGATCCTGTCCGAGGAATCGAAGACCATCGCGCGGACGCCGATGGTCATGCTTCTCTTGATCCTGAACCACCGCTGCATGAGGCCGTTGATTGCCGGGGCGGAGATCTTCCGCAGTCTCCTCGTCCATGAATGCTTGGCCTCATCGCGCAAAGTCTGAAACCCTCCCGCTTCGTTGCATGTATTTGTTGTGTTTAATCTTTCTCACCGCTATGTCCATGGCCTATGAAGCGCGTCTGCACGAACAGGGAAGCCCTGGCTTGACCGCCATGAGCGCCATAGAGGTGGTGCCGGTGCAATCCAAAGGGCACATGACCGCCTTCATCGATCTCCCAAAGGCTGTTTACGCCGACGATCCCTTTTGGATCTGCCCGCTCGATCTGGAGAGGCGTCTCCACTTCGATCCGATGAAGAACCCTTTTTTCAGTCACGCTGAAGGCCAACTGTTTCTTGCCTTGCAGAACGGCAGGCCGGTCGGGCGCATCTCGGCGCATGTCGATCGCCTCCGTCTCGATCGGTATGACGATGCAACGGGCCAATTCGGCTTTCTTGAGGCCATCGACCATCAACCCGTCTTTGCCGCCCTTCTCCGCGCAGCAGAACATTGGCTCAAAGAAAGGAAACTGCGACGGGTGCAGGGGCCCTTCAACTTCTCGATCAACGACGAGTGTGGCCTGCTGGTGACAGGCTTCGACGCTCCGCCCGCGGTGATGATGGGTCATGCCAGGCCTTATTACGCGGAGCGGATCGGTAGGGAAGGCTATGCCAGGGCCAAGGATCTCCTGGCTTATCGTCTGGACATGCGCAATCCCCTGCCGCGCGCCGTGGCGAGCATGCTGGCGAGGAGCAGAAACACGGGCAAGCTCTTCGTGCGGCCCTTGTCCAAGCGACATCTGAATCGCGACCTCTCCATCATCATCGGCATCTTCAACGACGCATGGTCCGGGAACTGGAACTTCGTGCCGATGACCGAGGCCGAGATCCGCAGTCTCGGCGACGTTTTGAAATATCTTGTCGAGGAACGACACGTCGCCATCGCCTTTTACGACGGTGAACCAGCAGCCATGGTGGTCACCCTGCCGGACTTCAATCGCATGAGCCGTGACTTGCATGGCCGATTGCTTCCCTTCGGCTGGGCAAAGCTGCTGTGGCGGCTTAAGTTCAGGACCCACGAAGCCTTTAGGGTTCCCCTGCTCGGCGTGACCAGAAAACACAAGGGTTCCCCTCTTGGCACGATTCTGGCCCTCGCCGTCATCGAGGCGGTGCATCAGTTTCACCGCGCTCGAGGCACATATCTGTGCGAGCTTTCATGGATTCTCGAGGACAACATGCCGATGCGTCGACTGATTGAGGTCGTCGGGGCCGAGCCTTACAAGACCTATCGCGTCTATGAGAAGAGCCTTGCCTAGCGACCCCTCGACGATGACGTGGAGTGCGCTCGTCCTTGCCGCGGGTCGCGGGCCGAAGGATCCATCTCACAAGGCGTTCGCCATTGAGCAGAAATGCCTCCTGCCTCTCGCGGGCAAGCCCATGCTGCACCACGTGGTGGCTGCGCTTCACGCGAGCAGGCGATTCGCCAGGATCACCGTGTCCATCGAAGAGGCAGGGCTTCTCGAAAGGGCGCTGGGGCCCCTGGCGAAAACCGTGTCGCATGCGATGCCGGATACCTCGGCGCCGCTATCCGTCTTCAGGGCCTTTTCCGACGTGCCTCTCGGTTCTCCAACGCTCGTCACCACGGCCGATCACCCCCTCCTGCGGCAGGATATCATCGCAGACTTTACCCATCGTTCGTCGCAATCCGGCGCTGATCTGACCGTTGGCCTTGCCACGGCCGACATTATCCTCGCTTCTTATCCCAAGGCCCGGCGCACCTTTCTTCGTTTCGGCCGCCAGCAGGTGTCCGGCTGCAATCTCTATGGCTTCAACACCGCGGCTGCTTTGAAGATCATCAGGCCTTGGCACGTGCTGGAACAGAGCCGCAAACGCCCCTGGCGGTTGATCAGGGCGCTGGGCGCCGGCAACCTGCTCCTTTACTTGGTCGGAGGTCTGTCCCTCGACGCTGCCTTCGCCGCTGCCTCCCAGCGGCTTGGTCTCGTCGTCAAACCGATTCTCCTACCCTTCCCGGAAAGCGCCATCGACGTCGACAAGCCTGCCGATCTCGAGCTGGCTGAATCGATCCTGCGCAACAATGAGCGCTACCAGCCGGCGATCATGTGACGCGCCTGCTGCAGGTCGGCCGGAAAATCCACTTCGCACCATTGATGATGGCCGACATCGCAAACGCCGACGTGCAGGCCTTTCGCCAGCACCCCGACAGCGGAAGGAAACCACTGCCGCAGCCCCTGGGGCTCGCGCATGAGCGCCTCGAGCGCGGCGCGATATTGCTCCGCGCCTTCGCCGCGAAACACGTATATCCCGATGGCTTCGGCATCGACAGTCTCGACGGGAAGGGTCTTGCCGATTTCAGTCAGCCTTTCGCCGTCGAGCATCACTTTCATGTCATCGGCGTCGTATTTGCTCTTGCGATTGATCGCCACCGTGACCGTGCCGTTGGCGTTCCGGAGCAGGCTATCGACGAGATCGCCGCGGAAGATGTTGTCGCCATTGACCTGAATGAAATCTGCCTGCATCTCCTCCCGCGCCATCCAGCAGCTCGCCAGATTGTCGGCCACCTGAAAGAAGGGATTGTAGATGGTGCGGATTGCCACCAGCCTTTCACGAGCAATGGCCTCGATGGCCTGCTCCATCTTGTCAGATCCATAACCGGTGATGACGACGAATTCTTCTATGCCGGCGCTCGCCAGAGCGTCGATCTGTCGACGCATCAATGTTTTTCCGCCGACATCGAGCAGCGCCTTCGGTACATCGGCGGTGAGCGGCAGAAGCCGTCGGCCCTGGCCTGCACCGAGAATGATCGCTTTCACGACGCTTGAACCCCAACGACCGTTGCGCGTAAGAACGGGGCCTTCCATCGCATCGGAATCTTTCACTGTCAACCGCGGCGCATGATCGAAATGTTCAAGGTTGCGCATCTCTCCGATCCCCATCTCGGTCCCTTGCCGGCGGCCCGGCTGGTTGAGCTGCTGAATAAGCGCAGCAGCGGATTCTTGTCATGGCATCTCAATCGCCGCCGGATCCACGACATGCGCTGCCTGCAGACAATATTGGACGATATCAAGGCTCATTCCCCCGATCACGTTGCTTTGACCGGCGATCTCATCAATATCTCCTTGCCTGCCGAATATGAGAATGCGCTGCGCTGGCTTGAGGCCTTTGGCACGCCGCAGCAGATATCGGTCGTTCCCGGCAATCACGATGCCTATATCGCCGGCGCATGGCACAGCGGCTTTGCACGCTGGTCGTCTTACTGTGCCGGCGACACCTGGGCGCGCGAGGGGCGACCTTTTCCCTTTGTGCGGCTCAGGCGCAACATTGCCCTCATCGGCGCTTCCTCCGCAATTTCTACGGCTATCGGCGTTGCTGCGGGGAGACTAGGCGCAGAGCAGATCGAGGCTTTGGGCAAGCTTCTGCGCGACGCTCGAGAGCGCGGATTCTTCCGTGTCCTGATGATTCATCATCCTCCGGTTCCAGGTCTTTGCCCGCCCCGCAAGTCCCTGCTCGATGCCGAAGAGCTTCTCTCGCTCTTGAAACAGGAAGGCGCCGAACTGGTGCTGTTCGGGCACGATCATCGCCGGCATCATGTCGAAGTGGCTTCGTCCCATGGCCAGGTACACATGTTTGGCGTGTCCTCGGCATCTCTCAAGCAGGAAGCCAGCGTCGCAGCCGGGTGGAATCTCTACAACATCCGCCGCCAGGCCGGAGCTTGGGTCACTGAAGTGACGATGCGCGACCTT
>DATBMX010000500.1:0-3259 GCA_036554625.1 Aestuariivirgaceae bacterium | reverse complement strand
GTCGGCGCATCTATGCCTCAGTCGGCACGCTGCCCACCGTCTACAATGGGCTTGGCATTTCGATTCTGTCGACGCCCAAGGGGGTGATGTCGGACAATGAGGCGCGTTCTCAGAACGTCGGCGGCGAAGTGATCTGCACGGTGTTCTGATGAACGTGAAAAGTATCTGGAAGAGCGAGAACGAGCATGTCCCGCATAGGTAAGAAGCCAGTTCCGGTTCCATCCGGCGTGACTGTCAACGTCGCGGGCCAGAATGTCTCAGTTAAGGGACCCAAGGGCGAACTCAAGGCGGTGCTCGCCGAGCACGTCATAGCGAAGCTCGACAAGGGCGCCGTCGACGTTTCACCGCGCGATGAGACCAAACTTGCCCGCTCTTGCTGGGGCATGTCGAGAACGCTCGTGGCCAACATGATCAAAGGCGTGACGCAAGGATACAGCCAGAATCTCGAGATCAATGGAGTGGGTTTTCGCGCCGCCGTGCAAGGAAAGCAGCTGCAGTTGCAACTTGGTTTCAGTCACGATGTGAACTATCCCATTCCCGCGGGGATAACGATCATAACCCCGAAGCCGACGGAGATTGTCATTTCCGGTGTCGACAAGCAGCAAGTCGGCCAAGTCGCGGCAGAAATTCGCGCCTTTCGCGCGCCGGAGCCCTACAAGGGCAAGGGCGTCAAATATGCCGGCGAGTATATCTTCCGCAAGGAAGGTAAGAAAAAGTAGGACGTTGACATGGCAAAGCTCACTCAAACAGAGCGCCGCCGGGCGCGAGTTCGCAAGCAGCTCAAGAGGCGCTCGGCCGGGCGTCTGCGCCTGTCGGTTTTCCGCTCCGACAAGAACATCTATGCGCAGATCATCGACGACCAGAAGGGAGTCACACTGGTCGCCGCCTCGAGCATCGACCGCGAGCTTAGGTCGAAGCCGAGAAGCAACAAGAAGGCTGCCGCCAGCGAAGTCGGCAAGCTCGTTGCCGAGCGAGCCAAGAAGGCAGGCGTCACGGATGTGGTTTTCGACCGCGGCGGCTATCAATTTCATGGTCGCATCAAGGCACTGGCCGATGGAGCCCGCGAGGGCGGACTGAACTTTTAGCGCAAGGATAAGCAACCGCTATGGCACAGAGAGAAAGGTCCCGCGAGAGTGATCGCGACAGCAAGCGCGATGACCGCGATGGCGAGTTTCTGGACAAGCTTGTCCACATCAATCGCGTGGCGAAAGTGGTCAAGGGCGGCCGTCGCTTCGGCTTCGCCGCGCTCGTCGTGGTTGGTGATCAGAAGGGCCGGGTGGGCTTTGGCCATGGCAAGGCGCGCGAAGTCCCGGAAGCCATTCGCAAGGCAACCGAGAGCGCCAAGCGCGGCATGATCCGTGTACCCTTGCGTGAGGGCCGCACGCTTCATCATGACACGGCAGGCCGCTGGGGAGCAGGCAAGGTGGTGCTTCGTTCTGCGCCCGCCGGCACGGGCATTATCGCCGGGGGTCCGATGCGCGCCGTCTTCGAGACCTTGGGAATGAAAGACATCGTTGCAAAGTCGCAAGGCTCATCCAACCCTTACAACATGGTTCGCGCCACCTTCGACGCCCTCAAGAGGGAGATGTCTCCGCGCACCGTCGCAGCGCGGCGCGGCAAGAAGGTGAGCGATGTCATTGCGAGGCGTCGCGACATTGATGCGGTCGCGGAGTAATCGGAGCTGATTTATGGCGAAGACGCAACAGCAATCCAGCAAGACCGTCACCCTCGAGCAGGTTCACAGCCCGCAGCGCCGCCCCAAGGAGCAGCGCGCCACTCTGGTCGGTCTTGGGCTAAACAAGCTCAGGCGCCGCAACACCCTTCCTGATACGCCCGAGGTGCGCGGCATGATCCGGCGGGTGCAGCATCTTGTGAAGGTGGTGGAAGGCTAAGGCGCCTTCGCAATACGAAAGCGATATACATGAGACTCAATCAAATTGCAGACCGGGCCGGCGCCCGCCACGTTCGCAAGCGCGTTGGACGCGGCATCGGTTCGGGGCTCGGCAAGACGGCCGGCCGCGGCGGCAAGGGACAGACTGCGCGCTCCGGGGGCGCCAAGGCGGGCTTCGAAGGTGGCCAGATGCCGATCTATCGCCGCCTGCCAAAGCGCGGCTTCAACAAGCCGAACGCGGTGAGATACAACGAGATAAACCTGGGCCAGATCCAGGCGGCCTTCAATGCCAAGAAGCTCGATGCGTCGAAGCCGGTGACGCTCGAGGCGCTCGTTCAGTCGGGCGTGATTTCCCGCGGCTACGCCGGTGTGCGGCTGCTGGGCGAGGGCGAGCTCAAGGTCAAGGCCAGTTTCGAGGTTCACCATGCGTCGAAATCTGCTCAGGCTGCTGTTGAGAAATCGGGTGGAAGCATCAAATTGCTGAAGCCTGCGCCTGAAGGCGAGGCGAAGACGACGTCCAAGAAGGAAGCTGCTGCCGCGCCAACGGGGGGCAACAGCTAGCCTTCAGGACGCACTGTTCCTTCAGGCACAGGCGTCGGCAGGGCGAGAGGAAGTGACATGGCATCTGCTGCTGAACAACTGGCTGCACGCTTCAATTTCGGCGCCCTGGCCAAGGCGGAGGAGCTGAAAAAGCGCATCTGGTTCACCCTCGGTGCGCTCGTGATCTATAGACTGGGCACCTACATTCCCGTACCCGGTGTGGACCCCGCCGCTCTCGCCCAGCTCGTGCAGCAGAATTCGAGCGGCATTCTAGGCTGGATCAACGGTCTGGCCGGCGGCGCCCTGGGGCGCATGGCAATATTTGCCCTGAATATCATGCCGTATATCTCGGCCTCGATCATCATCCAGCTGATGACGACAGTTTCGCCTCATCTCGAGCAGCTGAAGAAGGAAGGCGAGCAGGGCCGCAAGAAGATCAATCAATACACGCGGTATGGCACGGTGGTGCTTGCCGCCCTCCAGGCTTACGGCATAGCGGTCGGCCTTGAAGGTCAAGCCAATGTCGTTCTCGATCCTGGATGGTTCTTCCGAGCAAGCACCGTCATAACCCTGACGGGCGGGACCGTCTTCCTGATGTGGCTGGGCGAGCAGATCACTGCGCGCGGCATCGGCAATGGAATTTCGCTTATCATTTTCGCTGGCATCGTCGCCAACCTGCCACTGGCCGTGGCGGGCTTGTTCGAGCTCGGCCGCACCGGACAGCTCTCGACGTTCTTGATCCTCGGAATCGTGATCCTGGGCCTTGCCGTCATCGCCTTCATTGTTTTCGTGGAGAGGGCGCAGAGGCGTATTCTGGTGCAGTATCCC
>DATBMX010000488.1:0-6896 GCA_036554625.1 Aestuariivirgaceae bacterium | reverse complement strand
GAACCGGTCAGCCCATAGGGTATCACCCGTAGCTATATCCACGAGCTGAGCATTGAGTCGAATCTGGTCGCCAGTCCGCTTTACGCTTCCTTCAACAGCAAAGCGCACACCAAGCTCCCGTCGAATATCCGACAAGACGACCGGCTTTCCCTTGTAGGCGAATACAGAGTTGCGGGCGATGACATCGACACCTGAAAGTTTCGCAAGATTGTTGATCAGGTCGTCAGTGACGCCATCAACAAAATAGTCCTCGGTCGGATCGCCAGTTAAATTCGCGAATGGCAGCACAGCTACGGCCGAATGTTGTGGCGATGAGGATCTGTGCCACATCAGGCCAACCGCGACCAGTGCAATCAGCAGTACGATGGCAGCCGACAAAAGCAGGGTCCGCATGGCTGGGCGACGTGTGGCTGCCATGACCTTGCCGGTATCGGTGGGATCAAGCAGAATCCGATAAACACGAACCGGATCCGGGATGTTCTTCAGATGCTGCTCGCCGAGAGCAGCGAAACCCACATCAGCCTTGTGCCGGGCTTGATCGAAGGCCATGCCCGAAATGCAAATGCCTCCAGGCTCTGCCATCGATTCGAGGCGCGCAGCGATGTTGACTCCATCGCCATAGATGTCGTCTCCCTCAACGATAATATCGCCGAGGTTGATGCCCATTCGAAATCGAATCTGCTGCGCCTCTAGAACGCCCTGATCGAAATGAACCATTGTTCGCTGGATTGTCGCAGCACATTGGACCGCATCGACGACGCTTGCGAACTCGAAGAGCGCGCCGTCTCCTATGAGCTTGATGAGACGGCCGTGATGCTTTTGTACGGCCGGATCGATCACCTCCCGCCGGCAAGTCTTTAGCCGCGCAAGCGTGCCTACCTCATCCTCCCCCATAAGACGGCTGTAGCCAACCACATCGGCAGCAAGTATTGCGGTGAGTCTTCGCTCCATACGGCTTGCCAGCAACCACTTAGGGATTACTCCTGGGCGGAGGATACCGTCATAAGCAAGAAATGCCCACTGGAGAACCAGACCTGGCGCTGGGCGATGCTGGATTTGAGCCAGTGACCCCTGCCTAAGACGGCGTCTTCTCAGCGACAGGGTTCGGCATGTTCTGGTGGGCGATGCTGGACTCGAACCAGCGACCCCTGCGATGTGAACACAGTGCTCTACCAGCTGAGCTAATCGCCCGTTGAGGGGAGGTCCTGCTTATAGGGTTCGCCCTTCTGCGAAGTCAAGAATCGAGCGCCCGCTGGATCAGTGGCCAGAGTTCCTCGTAGCTGTCGGCGAGATAATCCGGTGCGAACTCCTTCACGGGCTTGGCCGTATATCCGAAGGTGACGCCGATCACCGGCACGCCTGCGGCGCGTGCGGTCAGCACATCGGTCTCGCTGTCACCGATCATGACGCTTCGCCCGTTGTTCATGTCAAGGCGCCGCAGGGTTTCGCCATAGATGCGGGGATCAGGCTTTGCCACTTTGATCGTGTCCATGCCCACGATAGCGTCGAAATAGTCGCGAAGGCCGAGGTTCTCGATCAATGTTCGAGATAGAGTCTCCGGCTTGTTCGTGCAAATGCCGAGCTTGAAACCCTCCTGCCGGCATCGGTTGAGAACTTCCCGGGAGCCTGGAAACAAGCGACTGTCGATGGCGATGTGATCTGCATAGTAAGCGAGAAAAGACGAAAACAGCTCTTCCACGTCCTCTTCCAGCACGGGATCGCCTGTTGCGGCGAAGCCGCGCCGGATCAGGGTTCGCGCACCGAGCCCTACCATGGCGCGCACATCCTCGGCTGAAACCGGCTTTCGCCCCCGGCTCGCCAGCACAAAATTAGTCGCGCGCGTGAGATCGGGCGCCGTATCGACGAGCGTGCCGTCCAGATCGAAAACCACCCCTCGCATAAACATCCCCGAATTCCCACCTCCGGTTCACGATGCGCCGTCCTTGTGCAACCTTCCCGCAAGGTTCGACGGCGCCCCGTGCATACCAGAGCGGCCTATGCTATGAGGCCCCTGATCATAGGACAAGGAGGCTCATCATGGACTTGCGCACAGGTCAAGCGCTTCGCGATGCGCTCAAGGACAAGTCCCTCCTTAGGGACAAATGCTATATCGACGGCCGGTGGGTCGGTGGCGAAGCCGCGATCGAGGTCACCAATCCCGTGAACGGAGAGGTGATTTGCAGCGTACCGAAGCTTGGCCGAAAAGAAACGGCGAAAGCCATAGAAGCTGCTGAAAAAGCTCAGAAATCCTGGGCGGCGCGCACGGCCAAGGAGCGCGCCAAGATTCTGCGCAAATGGCAGGAGCTGATGCTGGAGCACCAGGAAGACCTGGCCCTGATCATGACGGCCGAGCAGGGCAAGCCGCTTGCCGAATCTCGCGGGGAAGTGGCCTATGGCGCCTCTTTCGTGGAATTTTTCGCCGAGGAAGCGCGCCGCATTTACGGCGAGACCATTCCCTCGCCATGGCCCACCTCGCGCATCGTCGTCATCAAGCAGCCCATCGGCGTCGTGGCTGCCATCACGCCCTGGAACTTCCCCAATGCCATGATCACGCGCAAGGCCGGGCCGGCGCTTGCTGCGGGCTGTTCCTTTGTCTGCAAGCCGGCTGGCGAAACGCCACTCTCGGCCCTGGCGTTGGCCGAACTCGGTGAGCGCGCTGGCATGCCTCGCGGTGTCTTCAATGTCATCACGGGCGTCGCCAAGGAAATCGGCGCCGAGTTGACGTCCAATCCCGCCGTTCGCTGCCTGACTTTCACGGGCTCGACTGAAATCGGCAAGCTTCTCATGGCCCAATGTGCTTCAACGGTGAAAAAGGTCGGGCTCGAGCTCGGCGGCAATGCGCCGTTCATCGTTTTCGACGATGCCGATCTCGATGCCGCGGTCGCAGGCGCTATGGCCTCGAAATTCCGCAACGCAGGTCAGACCTGTGTCTGTGCCAACCGCATTCTCGTGCAGGAGGGCGTCTATGACGCGTTTGCCGCCAAACTTGCCGAGGCTGTGAAAAAGCTGAAGGTGGGCAATGGGGTGGAGGAAGGCGTCACGACGGGGCCTCTTATCAATGCCGCTGCGGTGAAAAAAGTCGTGGAGCACATCGAGGATGCGCTTGCCAAGGGTGGGAAGCTGGTCACAGGCGGCAAGCCGCATGAACTTGGAGGAAACTTCTTCCAGCCCACCCTCATCCGCGACGTCACGCGCGACATGTCGGTGGCACGCGAAGAGACCTTCGGTCCTGTCGCACCGCTTTTCCGCTTCAAGACGGAACGGGATGCGATCGATATGGCCAATGCCACCGAGTTCGGCCTCGCCTGCTATTTCTACACCCGTGACATCGGCCGCGTATGGCGGGTAGCCGAAGGGCTGGAATATGGAATCGTGGGCATCAATGAAGGCATCATCTCCGCCGCCGAAGCACCGTTTGGCGGAGTCAAGGAATCAGGCATCGGCCGAGAAGGCTCCCATCATGGCGTCGAGGAATATCTCGAGATCAAATACATGCTGATGGGCGGGCTCGGCCAATAGCAGCGGAACGAATGACTGCTGACGAGCTGAAGAGGGCCGCAGCCCTTGCGGCCCTCGATTTTGTCAGGCCGGGCATGCGCTTGGGGCTGGGGTCAGGTTCGACGGCCAATCACTTCATCGACGCGCTCGCCGCGCATGCGAAAGCAAATGCGCTCGATCTGTTCTGCGTGCCTAGCTCGGAAGCGACGCGTCGCCGCGCCGAAAGCCGCGGTTTGACGCTCTCCAATCTCGACAAGACGCCGCTGCTCGATCTGACGGTTGATGGTGCCGATGAAATCGACGATTCACTCCGCCTCATCAAGGGCGGCGGCGGCGCCCATCTTCGCGAGAAGATCGTCGCCACATCGTCTCGGCAGATGATCGTCATCGCCGATCAGTCGAAAAGGGTCTCCGCTCTTGGGGCTTTTCCTCTTCCGATCGAGATACTGACATTCGGTTCCGTATCGACGATTGGCAAGATCGAGGCCGCAGCAAAGTCGGCCGGCTGTTCGGGTCCAATAAAGCTCCGGTCCAGCGGCGCTGGGCCTTTCATCACCGACAATGGCAATCTGATTTGCGATGCATCCTTTGGACGCATCGCTTCGCCCGAGCAGCTTGCCGATGCGCTAAGCTCAGTGCCGGGCGTGGTGGATCATGGGCTCTTTCTCGGCATCGCTTCGCTTGCTCTCATAGCGAGTTCATCCGGCGTCGAAACGCTCAAGAGAGACGCATGATTCGGCAGGACTTCGACCTGTTCGTCATCGGCGGCGGCTCTGGCGGCGTCCGTGCTGCCCGCATCGCCGCCCAGCACGGCGCGAAGGTGGCTCTCGCCGAGGGGGATCGCCTCGGCGGCACTTGCGTCATTCGGGGATGCGTGCCGAAGAAGCTGCTGGTCTACGCCAGCCGGTTTGCCGAAAACTTCGAAGACGCCATAGGCTTCGGCTGGACAACGGAGCGGGTTGCTTTCGACTGGCCGACGCTTGTTGCCAATAAGGACATGGAGATCGAGCGGCTGAGCAAAGCCTATGGCCGAACCCTCGAGACCGCAGGCGTCGAAATATTCAGGGCGCGGGCCGAGCTTGAGGGACCCAACAAGGTGAAGCTCCACGGCCAGGAGACCATTCGCGCCCGGGTTATACTGATTGCGACGGGCGCGACACCGCTCATCCCGCAGCATTTGAAGGGGCGCGAACTCGTCATAACTTCCAATGAAGCCTTTCACCTGCAGCAGCTGCCTCGCCGCATCGCCATCGTCGGCGGAGGCTATATCGCCGTCGAATTCGCCGGTATCTTTGCCGGCCTCGGCGCCGAGACCATCATCATTTATCGTGGCGATCAGATACTGCGCGGCTTCGACAATGAGCTTCGCGCATGCCTCGCGGCTGAAATCAAGAAAAAGGGAGTCGAAATCCTGACGAAGGCCGATGTCGCCTCTGTCGAGCGCTCAGGCGACGGCGTCCGGCTCACCCTGACTGATGGCAGGGGCATCGGATGTTCGACCGTCATGTATGCCATCGGCCGCATTCCCAACACGCTGGCGCTCGGTCTCGACAAGCTCAATGTCGAACTCACGCCTCACGCCGCCGTGAAAGTCGATGGCTATTCGCAGTCGAGCGTGCCCAACATCTATGCAATCGGCGACGTTACCAACCGACGCAATCTCACTCCGGTCGCCATTCGTGAAGGCCATGCTTTTGCCGATACGGTCTTCGGCAAACGCAAAACGGCTGTGGACTATGAAAACGTGCCCTCGGCCGTCTTCTCGCAGCCCGAGCTTGGCACGGTCGGGCTAAGCGAGGAGGAGGCGCGCCGGCGGCTCGACAAGGTGGTGGTTTACAAGACCAACTTCCGGCCCATGAAGCACACGTTATCTGGCCGCGATGAGCGCACCCTGATGAAACTGGTCGTGGACGGTCTCACCGACAAGGTTGTGGGCTGCCACATTCTTGGCGAGGGCGCTGCCGAGATGACCCAGCTTCTCGCAGTTTTGGTGAGGATCGGCGCCACCAAGGCCGATTTCGATTCAACGATCGCCCTTCACCCGACGGCGGCTGAGGAACTTGTAACCTTGCGGGAGTAAGCGCATTTACTCGCAGATGCGATAATCGCCGCTCTTGCCGTGCCGTCCAAGGTCGAAATGAAAATGCGACTCGTGAGCCGCGTTTGATCCCGGACCGAGCACCGTCGTGAAATATCCACATGCTGAGCGCCGCAGGGCCGTGAGCACGCGATGATTGGGATGGCTCTCGTTGCTTACATCCGGTATCTCGATGCGCTTTCCATCGGCAAGAATGAGCCCATCGATGTCAATGGCATTGCCCAAAGCATGCTCGCTGATTTTCCCGGAAGAGTCGCCCGTCCTCACCCGGCACTGAAACCCCGGGCCCGTCGAGAAAGCCTCAAGCTTTGATTCGCTCAAGCCAGCCACGACAGGAGCAGCAATCTCGGTGATCCATTTGAGAAATTGCCGAGCGAAGATGCAATCGAGAATTGGTCCTGCAGGCAATTCGACGGCGCCAAGCGAGGTGGAGATGGATCTGAGCCGGACGGGAGCAGCGACGCGGCATGCTGGTGCAGTCACTTCCATGGGGGGAATTGAGAACTCTGCACCAAGCTCGCGCAGCTCATCCTGACAATCAGCGGCCGCCTGCGCTGCTATTCTGCCTTCATCGATCTGCGCTGGCTCGCTCAACACCGAGTCGGACGCGACGGGCGGGTTCGGCGCCCCTGTCTGCCGGAAAGCGGCCAAAGCGGGCTTCCGCTTCGGCTTTGGCACGGCTGGGCCTGTGCACGCGCCCCGGGGGTCGCACGTGATCTCCGACGAGGGCTCCTGAGCCCCAGCGGCCTCGCTCACGCCTTCCAATGGGGTGAAAAATGCGGCCAGAAGGATGGCAATCACTGCTTTCATGTGACGATAACGCCCGAGACCACATATTGGTTGAGCGCGATGACGGAAGCGAACCGTGATCAATTGCAACGTGAGCTTGTTTGTTGGTTTCTGATTCTTCGATCCTGCCTTAAGGTTTGAGCAGGCGGCGATTCGCTGTTAGAACCCCGGCGCAATCGACAAGGTCCCATGAACGAATCCTCTGCCAAAGCAACAAGTCGCGACTACCGGGATACCCTCTTCCTGCCCCGGACGGACTTTCCAATGAAAGCCGGCCTGCCGCAGAAGGAACCGGAAATCCTCGAGCGCTGGGAGGCGATGGACCTCTATCGAACGCTGCGCCAAGCTTCGGTGAGGCGCAAGAAATTCATCCTTCACGATGGCCCACCCTATGCCAACGGTCATATCCATATCGGCACTGCGCTCAACAAGATACTCAAGGATTTCGCCGTCCGTTCACGTCAGATGATGGGGTTCGATGCCAATTATGTGCCGGGCTGGGACTGTCATG
>DATBMX010000445.1:0-2375 GCA_036554625.1 Aestuariivirgaceae bacterium | reverse complement strand
TACCATCGCAGCACTTGGGCTGGATCGAACACGATGGCGCTCGCGTCTCGCGAACCATTCAGGAAGCGGATGATGTGGGTTTCATCGTCGGTAACCCGGAAGTAGATGCAATAGTTGCCCATTACGTGCATCCTCAGGCCTGGGCTCACCCATTCGCGGGAGACGCCGCTATGGCCTAGTTCGGCGAGCGTGCTGAGTTCCGCATCAATCCGCTCCAGAAACCGTTCAGCCACCCTCGGACCGGCTTGTTCAGCAAGGAAGAGATGACCTCTTGGATATCGCCGCGGGCGGTATCGGAGATTACCAAGCGTTTCGGTAATAGTGGGCGGCGACTCGGCATGCTGTACTGTACACAACATGCCGGCGGGCGACGAGAAGGCTGCTATGCCTACGGTCACTTCTTCCGCGGGATGGCACCCCGGATTTCAGCGGCGAGTTCGCCGCCCTTATAGGTCTTGGAACGGCCCGCTGCGATATCAGCATCGCCTTTGGCAATTGCCTGGCGCAGCGCGTTGAGCTTGAGTTGCTCCTGTTCGAGCAACCGCAGGCCCGCACGAACCACCTCACTCGCGTTGCCATACTCGCCGCTGGCGATCTGTTCAGCGATGAAGCGGTCGTCTTTGTCGGTCAGCGCCACCGTCTTGCGATGCTGGGACATCGGCCATTCCTTTCCTTCTCCCCATATTATAGGGCTTATCATACATGTTCACAATAGGTATGACCTGGGGCGGCCATCCCACCCTCTTGGCATCGGGGCGTTTTCTATTACGTTTCAAAGAACTGGATGCCATCCGGGCCATCTTGGCGTCAGGAGCTCCGTTGTGGTGAACTCCTCCCCGCGGCGCAGCTGTCGGGGTTATGGGCCTCGGCGCAGTCCCGCGAAGAGGTATCCCCGTCTTCGGCGGCAAGCCTTGTGCAGCCGGGCGATGCCCCTCCTCTTCCGCGGGCCTGCTGGTGCCGCGGCCCCTTTCTCTCCCGACAGGCCGCAAAGGGTGCGGCCTCGAACCAAAGGAGAGACCTTCCATGGCCAAATCAGAGCAACCCGGACGCAAGCCCACCCAGAGCGTCTACTTCGTTGTCAATCGGCATGCAAATTTGGGTCTGACTCATTTCCGATGATATCTGCGATTCAACTGGCATGATTTTCGAAGGAGGATCAATGCCATGCGAGCTGCGTTCCGCCTTTCTGACCTGATCCCGCCCGAGTTGGCGGCCGAGGCCGTTACCGAGGAGGCTGATACGATCATCGTCAACGCGCGCGCAGTCTCGCCAAGCGGATCATGCCCGCGGTGCGGCACGGCGTCATCCCGCGTTCACAGCCGTTATGTCCGCACGGTCTGCGATCTGCCGTGTTGCGGGCGCCGGGTCGACCTGCGCGTTGTTGTTCGGCGCTTCGTTTGTACCGTATCTCATTGCCGCCAGAAGATTTTCGCCGAGCGTTTTGGCGACGGCGTTTTACCACTCCGTTCACGCCGGACCGCCCGGTTGGAATGTTTGGTCCATCATCTCGGCCTTGCCCTGGGCGGCCGTCCGGCGGCGAACTTTGCCAAACGGCTGATGCTGCCGGTCAGCAATGACACGCTGCTTCGCGTGGTACGCCGCCGCGCCAGGTTGCCAACTGCACCGCTGACCGTAGTAGGCATTGACGACTGGGCTCTCCGGCGCAACTGCCGCTATGGCACCATCGTATGCGACCTTGAACGGCACCGGATCGTCCAGTTGCTGCCGGACCGTGAGATCGCGACGGTGGCATCATTCCTGGCGGGGCATCGGACGATCAGGGTCCTGTCGCGCGACCGCGGCGGCGGTTATGGCGAGGCCGGTGCGAAGGCCCTGCCGAGCGCTGTCCAAGTCGCTGACCGTTGGCATCTCATGGAGAATGCCAGCGCCGCCTTTCTCGATGCGGTGCGCAAGTCGATGCGCTCGATCCGCGCCGCAATCGGCGCAACCATCATCGATCCCAAACTGCTGACAGCAGCGGAACGTCTTCAATATGAAGGCTTTCTGCGCCGCGAGGATGCCAACATGGCCACTCTGGCCCTGCACAAGGACGGTGTGCCGATTAAACAGATCATGCGCCGTCTCGGCTACAGCCGAGGTCTGGTGCGCAAGGTTATCCGCGGACTGCGTTTGGACGTCTTCCGGACACGGGAGAGCACGCTTGATCGATATCTGTCCATGCTCGACGAGGAGTGGAACGGCGGTTGCCGCAACGGCGCCGAATTGTGGCGCCGGTTGAAGGAGCGGGGATTCGCCGGATCTCTACAGGTTGTGACCGAGTGGGCAACCCGGCGCCGTCGAACGGAACAGGCGACAGGCCAACATGTGCAGAAAGTTCCCTCCGCCCGGACAATCGCCCGAATGCTGATAGTGGG
>DATBMX010000368.1:0-2168 GCA_036554625.1 Aestuariivirgaceae bacterium | reverse complement strand
CCTCAAACTGCTTCTCAGGCTGCAGAAGGAATTGGGGGTGACCTATGTGTTCATCACTCATGACATCGCCACTGTGCGCGCGATCGCCGATGAGATCGTCGTCATGCATCAGGGGCGGGTGGTACAGCAGGGGGTGAAGAGCGAAGTGCTGAACCCGCCGCATCCCGCCTATACGGAACTCCTCCTATCGTCGGTACCGGAAATGGATCCCGATTGGCTGACCAATCTGCTGGCGAAACGGGGGAACGCCAAGGGAGCGACAGCGGCAGTAGCCGCCGGCTAGCTCATGGCTCTAGACATTTTGGCGATCAGCGGGAGCCTAAGGTCCGGCTCCTACAACACTGCCCTGCTCAAGAATGCAGTCGAGATGGCGGGCTCCTCGATGCGCATCGACATCATCACGCCCAGGGGATTGCCGCTTTATGACGGCGACGATGAGGCAAAGAGCGGCATTCCGGCGGCCGTCGAGGCGATCGTCGCGAGAATACGCACCGCTCATGGTGTCATCATTTCGACGCCCGAATATAATTTTTCGATCCCGGGCGGCCTCAAGAACCTTACGGACTGGGTGTCGCGGGTGAAGCAACAGCCGTTCAAGGACAAGCCCGTCGGCATCATCGGTGCGTCGGACGGCAGGGTGGGCACGGCACGCTCGCAGTATCATCTCAGGCAGAATCTGCAGGCGCTTTCCGCCATCACCATGCCGCGGCCGGAGGTATTCGTGACCGTATCCAAGACAAAGTTCGACGAGCATGGCGCGCTCATCGATGAAGCAACAAGAGAGACGCTCGGCAGATGGCTCCGCGCCTATGAGGCGTGGGTGAAGAGGTTGGCGTGAGGCTTCAGTCCTCCGCCCATAGCCGCAGCAGATTGGTTCTGGTCTTGACCAGCCGGTCGAAGATCGCAGTCTTGCCATCGCGCTCGAACAATTCGCGCAAGGTGAGCTCAAGATCGAACAGGACTTCGCGCCGGGCAGGGTCACGCACATAACTGCGCAGCCAGCCGACGACCGCCAGCCGCATTCCCTGGGTCACCGGCTCGACACGGTGGAGCGTTGCAGATGGATAGAGGATCAGCTCTCCGGCCTGAAGCTTGATGCTGCGGTCCTCGAGCGAATCTTCGATCACCAGTTCGCCGCCCTTGTAGTGAGCAGGATCGCTCAAGAACAATGTAAATGACAAATCCGTGCGCTGACCGTCCATGAGCGCATCATCGACATGCGTGCCATATGTCATGCCAGGCCCATAGCGCGACACCAGCAGCTTGACAAAATTCTTCGGCCGGGCGGCGGCGACAAAGACATCGTGGGCCAGAAGCGCCTGTTTCACCTTGGCCAAGACCGTATCGATGACCGGTCCAGATCCTGCCTGCTCGTTGCGTTTCACCTGCTTCGCATGCCAACCGGCGGTTCGCCGGCCATCCTCGAACTCGGCCTTGGCCAGCGTTTCGAGAATGGCCGACCGTTCGTGCGGCGACAGGATCGCGCCGATGCGCAAAAACATGCTCACTTCACCGCAAGTGCAGCGATCTCGATGCGGGCGGCGGCGCCATAAATCACGCTTGCATCCGTCGTCACCTTGTCCGGTGGCACGAGCGAAGGCCATGCTGCGTCGAGTTTGTTCAATTCACCGGCAATCTGCTCATAGGATTGCCCGAGCCGCTTGCGGTCGGCCTCAGACCGTTTGGCGAGTTGCGCCTTGGCGGTCTGGGTGAAGCCCCAGGCATCCTGGTATTCGTGCGGATCGGTGACTTTCCCTTCCTTGACGCCCACCGCATATTCATCGGCAGCGGTGCGAATGAGCGCCATGAGAGATTTCAGTTCGTCCGGCAAATCGTCGATGGTTGCACGGGCCTTGTCGATCTCCTCCATCACGGCCGAGAAGGCCTTCTCGGCTTCGGCAATGGGCTTTCCGTTCTCGACCGCCGCCGCCAGGGCTTCAAGCGAGGGGCCGAAGCCAGCCGCCTTTCTGGCGGACAAGGCAGGCTCGAGATCGGCATAGAGTTCATCGCCCGGATGCTTCATATGCGTCCTGGCCATGTCGGCAGCGCCCTGACGGTAGAGTTCCAGGCCGGCGCGCAAATGGCCTTCGACCAGGCCCAAGAGCGTCAGGTAGCGAACGTCATCTCCGCCCATGGAAGCAGCGGCCTTCTCCCCCCCTTCGCCCCCT
>DATBMX010000305.1:0-4036 GCA_036554625.1 Aestuariivirgaceae bacterium | reverse complement strand
GGCTCCACATGTTCATCGGAGGGGTATGGCTCTCTGCGATAATAGCCATTTGTCTGGCCGTAATGGCCTTTCCGGGCTAGCCATCTTGCCTTGCGCTGCTGGATGCGTTAGGAGATTTCAACCGCTTGAGGCCGATTGGTCCCATATGACGCGCAATGAGCAAATCCTCCGCCTTTCGGCCGGTGCTTCCGCCGGACAAGAGCTGCGCGCGCTTCCCCTCATTCTCCTTATTAGCCCCTGATCACCGGCAGTCCGGCAGGACGGGTTTTCAGGGGACGACATGGAAAGAACCGGTCGAGCCGGAATGGCTGGCCACTGAAGGGAAAAGCTTAGGAATTCGACAATGAACCAACGAAAAGAAAGGGCCGGGAAACCGCAGGACCGGGTTTTTATCTTCGACACGACTCTGCGCGATGGCGAGCAGGCGCCGGGCGCCACTATGACGCATGAGGAGAAGCTCGCTGTCGCCGAAGTTCTTGACGAAATGGGCGTGGACATCATCGAGGCGGGATTTCCCATCGCTTCGGACGGCGATTTCGAGGCAGTAGCGGAGATTGCAAAGCGCGCCAAAAACTCCATCGTGGCCGGTCTTGCGCGGGCCGTCTTCAAAGATATCGACCGCTGCGCCGAGGCCGTGCGACATGCGAAGCAGCCGCGCATCCACACCTTCATCTCCACCTCGCCCATTCACCTCGCTCACCAGATGAAGAAGAGCGAAAGCGAGGTGCTCGACATCATTTCCGAGACCGTTACGCGTGCGCGCAACCATGTCGACAATGTCGAATGGTCCGCCATGGACGCCACCCGAACGCCGATCGACTATCTCTGCCAGTGCGTCGACGCCGCGATCAAGGCAGGAGCGACGACGATCAACCTTCCTGACACCGTAGGTTATGCGACCCCAAGCGAATATCGGGCAATGTTCGAAGCCGTGCGCTCGCGCGTGGCCAATGCCGACAGGGCCATCTTTTCAGTGCATTGCCATGATGATCTGGGTCTTGCCGTCGCCAATTCCCTTGCCGGCGTGAAAGGCGGCGCGAGGCAGGTTGAATGCACGATCAACGGCATCGGCGAGCGGGCCGGAAACGCGGCGCTCGAGGAGATCGTCATGGCCATCAAGACGAGGGCTGACGTTCTTCCCTATTTCACCGGTATCGAAGCTACGATGCTCAATCGCGTATCGAAGCTGGTCGCGGCGGTCACTTCATTCCCCGTGCAGTACAACAAGGCCATCGTCGGACGGAATGCCTTTGCGCATGAATCGGGCATTCACCAGGACGGCATGCTCAAGAACACGGAGACCTATGAGATAATGACGCCGGCCTCGGTGGGGGTGACCAAGACATCTCTCG
The DNA here is from genome assembly GCA_036554625.1 of Aestuariivirgaceae bacterium. GTDB lineage: Bacteria > Pseudomonadota > Alphaproteobacteria > Rhizobiales > Aestuariivirgaceae > DATBLQ01. The sequence goes on along the minus strand of DATBMX010000305.1, from coordinate 2,684 downwards.
TCATGGGCAAGCATTCGGGCCGCCATGCCTTCAAGGAGAAGCTGAAAGAGCTCGGATATCAGCTGCGCGAGAACCAGCTTGAAGACGCGTTCGTGCGTTTCAAGGCTTTGGCCGACCGCAAGAAACACGTATACGACGAGGATATCGAGGCGCTGGTCGATGATGAAATCGCCAATGCCGATGATCGCATCAAGGTTCTATCACTTACGGTCATAGCCGGGACCATGGGGCCGCAAAGCTGCACGCTTACACTCGATGTCGACGGTCAGCATGTGACGAGGCAATCCACCGGCAACGGCCCCGTCGACGCCACGTTCAATGCGATCAAATCCATTGTTCCGCATCAGGCGAGGCTTGATCTTTTTCAGGTTCACGCCGTGACGGAAGGAACGGACGCGCAAGCCGAAGTGTCTGTCCGGCTGGAAGATGTTGAGGCGGGCAAGTCGGTCACGGCCAAAGGCACCGACCCCGATACGCTCGTCGCGTCAGCCAAGGCTTATGTGAGCGCGCTGAACAAGCTTCACGTGAAGCAGCGGCGCACGAAGCCGTCTGCCCTCGAACCGATTGCCAAGGCGGAGCGACGCGGGCCTTGAGGGGCCAAGCGAGTTCGAGAGCGAGCCGGGCGAATAAAGCATCACGGCAAAAAGGCGCCAAGTTTCCCGGGCGCCTTTTTGTAGGATTGGCTTCCGCAACTCCACTTCAGGCAATCGCCTGAGGCGCTACGCCGAAGGTGAAACCGCAAACCCATTCCTAGAGCACAAGGTGCTTGCGTGTGGCGCATCTCCCTTGAGCACACGACCTCGACCTAAGTCTCGGTTGCGCCGATGCTTCGGATAAGCCGCCGTTCATCGGTCTACCGGCTCACTCTCGGCCTACCGGACTAACGCCAGCCTCGAGTGACGTCGGGCGGTGCCTTGATCACAAAACGGCTTGCTTTTGAAGGCATTCCATCATGCAATCGAGGGTCCCGACCACTCGGCCGATCCTGAGGTTCACCATTCCCCGTGACGCTGGCCGAATGTTTATGCTGCGATTATGCCTGCCGCGACTCGGAAGAGAAAGCTCGCGCCAAGGGTTTTCCACACACTATCCACATGGATTTTCTGTAGGTCTCAGGCGAGCCCCAGGCGCGCGCGCTTGTGGGCGCTCCAGGAGCTGATCAAACGGTCGGCGACAATGCCGATGAAAGCAATAGCAAGGCCCGCCACCAACCCGCGGCCAGCATCGGCTTTTGACAATGCGATGAATACCTCTTGGCCCAGATCGCGCGTGCCGATCATGGCGCAGATGATGATCATGGATAGCGCCATCAAGATCGTTTGATTGATGCCAAGCAAGATCTCGGGAAGCGCCATGGGCAGCTGCACGCGCCAGAATGTCTGGCTTTTCGTGCATCCCGACACTTTGGCGGCCTCGATCAGCTCCGGCGCCACCTGCCGGATGCCGTGATTGGTGTAGCGGATCGCCGGCACGATCGCGAAGGAAACGGTGGCGATCATGGCTGTCACATCACCCACGCGGAACAGCATCACGACAGGAATGATGAAGCAAAAGGAGGGGATCGTCTGCAGTGTATCGATGATAGGTGTGATCACGGCTTCGAAGCGGTCGCTGCGCGCAGCAAGGAGACCGAGTGGCATGCCGAGCAAGGCCGCCACCGCCGCGGAAACGCCGGCGAGATAGACCGTGGCCATGGTTTTCTCCCACAGGCCCACGCTGGCGCAGAAGAACGTAAGCGCCGCAACGAGCAGCGCCAGCCTGGCACCGCCAAGCTGGTAAGCCGCGAGTCCAAGCAGGATGACAGCTCCGGCCCAGGGGAAATTCTCAAAGAATGCTCGCACGGGATTGAGGATATAGACGAGAAGGCCAACGCGAAACGTCTCGATCGTATCGAAGAAATTGACGGTTACCCAGTCTACTCCGACCTTCCATGCCGGAGCAGTGGATATTTCAATGGAAGGCGGCACCTTGGCGAGAGCCGGAGTCCACGGACTGAGGACCGTTGTTGCCGCCAAAATGCCGAGCGCGAGCAAGAGATGAGCATGTGCCTGCCAGAGCGGCCGGCGTTCGACGTAGGTGGAGGGCTTCTGGCGAGCAACGGCCTGGCTCAACCTGTCGAGCAGGATCGCGAGCACGACAATGGCCAATCCAGCCTCCATCCCCTGACCGACTTTGAGCGCGCGCAGCGCCAGGAGGACATCGTAGCCGAGGCCCCCGGCACCAATCATGGAAGCTATGATCACCATGTTGAGCGCCAGCATGATGACTTGATTCACTCCCACCATCAGTGTTGGGCGGGCAGCCGGAATCATGATCCGCCATAGCTTCTGCCGGCGCGAGCAGCCGACCATGTCGCCGAAGTCGCTGAGTTCCTGCGGCACGCGCGAAAGCCCCAGCATTGTGGCGCGCACCATGGGCGGCGCAGCGAATACACCAGTGGCCAGCATGGCCGAAACCGGGCTGTTGCCAAAGAGCAGAAGCATGGGAATGAGATAAGCGAAAGTCGGCATCGTTTGCATCAGGTCGAGCACCGGCGTGATGAGGAGCCGGTTTGCCCAAGGCTTGCGCCACCCAATGATTCCAATGAAGAGCCCACCGATCACGCAAATGGGAACAGCGATGACGATGAGCGCCAGCGTGAGCATGGCGCTGTCCCACTGCCCAAAGAGCGCAATATAGAGAAG
>DATBMX010000290.1:0-7916 GCA_036554625.1 Aestuariivirgaceae bacterium | reverse complement strand
AAGCCGATGAGCGAGGCTGAGATCCAGGAGGCGATAAGAGCAAGGGAGGCGATCGGAACCTGCTGCGTGGTTCCGATCATTCCCGGCACACTGCTGCGCAATGCGATGACGACCGCCAGGATCGTGCTGGCGAAAAGCGTCATGCCGATGCCGATCGGCAGGTATTCTTCCAGGGAGGCGGTGAATATGAAGGCGGCCTGGGACACGCCCGCCACGATGATCACGATGCCGCAGAGCATTCCCGCGACAATGCTCGGCAGCAGCTGGCCCGGGGAATACTCCCTCTCCGCGACGTGAACCGCGTCAGTCATAAGGCCCCACAGGCCGCCCCAGCTTATCGTTTTCTATAATCCCAGATTGGCACGACATTTTTTGACCGTCCACCGCAGTTTCAGATAGGTTAGTTGCGAGGGCAACGGAGAATCAAGTGAGTGACTGGTGGGCGAAAACCAGGGCAATTTGCGATTAAGGTTCTGGGGCGTTCGCGGCAGCATCCCTTCACCTGGTCATGATACGGCGACCTATGGAGGCAACACCGCCTGCGTTGAGGTCACAGCCGGCCACCGCACGCTCATCATCGATGCAGGCTCAGGCATCAGGGCTCTCGGTGACAAGCTTGCCCAGAACCCGACGGAACGCGTGGATGTGCTCTTCAGCCACTGCCACTTCGATCACATCGAGGGCCTGCCTTTCTTCACTCCTCTTTACATGTCGGCAAGGCCGGTAAACTTCTGGTCCGGTCATATTAAGAGCAGAAACGCCACCCGCGACATGATCGCAAGCCTCATCCGCGCCCCCTACTTTCCGATCGATCCTTCTTCGTTCCGGGCCGCTCTCATCTATCATGATTTCAGTGCAGGCGATACGCTCGAGCCAGGAGAGGGCATCGAGGTGAAAACCATCGCTCTATATCATCCTGGAGGTGCAACAGGTTTCCGCATCAGCTTCAATGGTCGCTCGCTCTGTTATATCAGCGATGTCGAGCATCGCCCTGCCCCGGACAGAGCTTTGGTGGAGTTCGTGACCGGAACAGACTTCATGATCTACGACGCCATGTACAAGGATGAAGAATATCATCGCTACGTCGGCTTCGGTCACTCCACCTGGCAGGAGGGAATCAAGCTGGCCAACGCTGCAGGCGTCGGGACGCTTGCGCTGTACCATCACTTTCCCGGGCGCAGCGACCAGGATCTGGCGAAAGTGGAAGGACTAGCGGCAGCATCGCGACCGAACACGCTGATGGCGCGGGAAGGCATGGAAATCGATCTGTGAAGACGACCCGCATAGCCGCGATCCTGTTGGGCGTTGCGGTCGTGGTGATGCTGACCACGCTGCGCTGGGCAGACCCGTTTCTGGTCCGGAGCATGCGCGAGACCGCATTCGATCAGTTTCAGCGAATCTCGCCACGCCTTCACCAAGCTTTCCCGGTGCGGGTGGCCGATGTCGACGAGGCCTCACTCGCTGCGTATGGACAGTGGCCTTGGCCGCGAACGCGGATTGCCGAGCTCGTCAACCGGCTGCACGAGCTGGGTGCCAGCGCCATCGCATTCGATGTCCTGTTCTCCGAGCCAGATAGGCTCTCCCCTTCGGTGCTCATGCAGGACGAGACCTTCAGATCGGTTCTTCTGAGCAGCGGAAGCCTTGCCGCAGCGCAGAAACTTCCCGACAGCGACAAGCTTTTCGCTCAGACGATCGAGGGAAAACCCGTCATTCTGGGATTTGCCGTAACCAGCGAAGGCACGAGAGAAAAGCCCTCCGTCAAAGCGGGTTTTGCTTTTACTGGCGAGAGCCCGCTTGCCGCCCCGCCGCTCTTCATCACGACGGCGCCTATCTTGCCGGATCTGCAGATGGCGGCGGCGGGCATCGGCAACATTAGCTTCGATCCCTCATCGACAACCGTGATCCGGCGCATCCCCATGCTTTTGAGCGACGGCCAGCAGCTCTATCCCAGCCTGTCGCTCGAGGCCCTGCGCGTCGCGCAAGGCGCCTCGACCTATCTCATCGCCAATGCACCGGAAATCGCTGGCTCTATTGGCTCCATTCGCGTCGGGGATTTTTCGGTCGAGACTGCGGCTACCGGCGCCATGTGGCTGCATTACGCGAAGGACTCGAGAGACCGCTACGTATCCGTGAAGCGCATCCTCGAGGAGACGGAGGCGCCAGCAACACGCAATCTGATCAGCGGCCACATCGTTCTGATAGGCACATCGGCCGCCGGTCTTCAGGATGTTCGCACCACCGCGCTTGGCGAGGTGGTTCCCGGCGTATCGATCCATGCCCAGGCAGTGGAGCAAATTCTGGCCGGAACTTTTCTTTCGCGGCCTGACTGGGCCGATGGGCTAGAGATCGCCGGCATCGCCCTGCTTGGCCTCGCCGTGGTTCTGCTGGCCGGCTTCATCAGCCCAGTCATGGCACTGATCGCGGGCATCGTTGCCGCCGCAGGATCCGTCGGCGGCGCATGGGCGGCTTTTCAATACGAACACTTCCTGCTCGATCCCATATTCCCGGCGATGAGCGGGCTTGTTGCGCTCTTCACGATGATTGCCTTCCGATTCCTGGTTACCGATCGCGAGCGGCGCACGATCCGACGGGCTTTTTCGCAGTATCTTGCACCTTCGGTTCTCAAGCGGATCGAATCATCGCGGGACGCCCTGCGACTGGGCGGAGACGAGCGTCCCTTGACGATTCTGTTCATGGACATCCGGAACTTCACGCCGATCAGCGAAGGATTGAGGCCGACCGAGCTTGTCGATTTTCTCAACAAGCTCTTGAACGAACTGAGCCAGCCCACCATCAACAACGAAGGAACGCTGGACAAATTCATCGGCGACTCGATCATGGCTTTCTGGAATGCGCCTGTGGAAGTCGCCGAGCATCCGCAGAAAGCCGCTAAGGCTGCCTTGGGCATGCGGGCAGCTCTGAAGGAGCTGAACGAGCAGGATGCCTTTCAGCTCAAATGGCGATTTGGGGAGAACGCGAAAGTGCAAATCGGGATCGGCATCAATACCGGCGTCGCCTGCGTTGGCAATATGGGAGCGCAGACTCGCTTCAACTACACGGCCGTGGGCGATGCGGTGAACATCGCTGCTCGCGTCGAAAGCGCGACCAAACACGTTGGCTTCGATATTCTCGTCTCCGAGGCAGCGGGTTCTGCACTGCCGGATATGGCGCTGCTCGATGCAGGCATGCTGGAACTCAAGGGCAAGACAGCGCGCCTCAGGGTTTTTGCTCTTGTTGGCGACAAGGACGTGGCGCAATCGCCTGTATTCGAAGAGCTGACCAAATCGCACGAGCTTTTACTGCGCAATCTCGCCTCGGGCGAACTGGCAAGCGCCAAACGCGCGCTCAACAACTGCCGCGACAGGGCGAACCAAGGCGGCTGGGGCGAGCTCGCGGCGTTCTATGACCACATCATGGAACGCCGCGCCGATTACGTGAACTAGCGAATTTCCCCTCCCTGCCCTTCTCCTTGTCCTTCTCCTTGTCCTTCTCCTTGTCCTTCTCCTTGTCCTTCTCCCTGTCCTCTGTTCGCCGGTGCAGAACGCTCAGGCTGCCTGTCATGAGAACCATTGCTGCCGCGCAATCTGCCGCCCAAACCACAGTTGGCCTGGGAGGTGCGAAACGCCGGATGCAGTCGATCGCGGTTGTTGAGAAAATAGAGCGCGGCGGGTCCGCCAAGCTCGCCCAAGACGCGCGAGCTCACCTGTTGGGGATCGCTGATGTCCTCCCCGCCACGGGCAATGATGAATTGACAGGGACGATTGACCTGCACGCATCTGGTGCCGCTGCACCATTCCGCACTGCCATTGAGCAGCACCATGGCCGCAAGGTTGTCGCGAATGTAGATGTCCACGGCGGTGCCCCTGACCCCCAACGTTCCAACCGGCGTGGAAATTCGATAGGCCGAGGATGGGCTCCCACCGCTGATCCAGCGAAACGCGCCTGCGGTCGTGTTCAGCACGAGTTTGCTGACCTTATTGCCGCTGCCCAGCACATATTCGTCGATGACGATGCTGGAGTTTGGTCCGATCGCCAATTTTGCTCCGTCGCTGAAGCGGAAATGACCAAGCCCGCTGGCATTGGTTGAAATGCGCTCGTTGCGCGCGACGGGATCTGCTCTTTTGAGCGTTCCATTGGTGCCCGTGACGATCGTTTTGATCGACACAGCCGTGCCGACGGTTTCAGCCCAGGGCTGCGCCGAAAAGACGGAGCAACCCAGAACGAGTGCCGCCGCTGTAAACAATCTCCCCGCTCGAATCATGTTGAGCTCCTGCTGATGGCCCCCGAGACGCGGCAAGCTACAGGAACTTGCCCGTGGCGTCACCGTGTGCGCGACGCGTGGGGGCCCATGGGATTTTTCCTTTGGGGCTTCGGCGGTTATTGACAGTTTGACGGCGGCGTGACCACCATGTCTTAGCTGCAGTTCACGGGGAGATGAGCTCACGAACCGTGCGCAGTGGAGGATTGATTCGGGCGTCGAACGGCAGTCCTGGCCAAGATCGCAGGCTGCTGAAGCCCGTGTGCATAGCAGGGAAGGAGTAGCTTAGATGAGGAAAGCGTTTTCATTGGGAGTTTCCGCGCTTTTGGGCGCGGGAATGCTTTCGGCGCTTGCGCTCGCCGCCGAAACCAAGGGTCCGGTGACCGACGACCTCGGTGTCGTGGAGATTCCGAAGGATGCGCCGATCGTGATCGGCGGCTATTGGGTCATCTCCGGTCCCGATACCGCCCTGGGTCTCGACTCTCAGCGAGGAGCCGAGATCGCCTTCGATGAATTGAGCAACACGATCGCCGGCCACCAGATCCAACTCATCGTTGAGGACGATCAGTGCAACGCCGAAGGCGGCCAGACGGCAGCCACGAAGCTTGCTTCAATTCCGAATATCGTAGCGGTGCTGGGGCCAGCATGTTCCAGTGCTGCCACCGCGGCGGCTCCTATCCTGTGGAAGCAGGGTCTCACCAATATCGGCACGGCCACCACTGCGCCCTCGCTGACGGCTCCCGATCGCAAGCCCGATTACTTTGGCTATATGCGGACGATCTACAGCGACTTGGACCAGGGTATCAATGACGCCGAGTGGTTCCACAAAGAGCTGAAGTGCACGACAATCGCTACGATCCATGACGGTAGCCCCTATGCGTCGCAGTTGGCCAAAGCTGCTGCCGATCATTTCAAGGAGCTGGGCGGGGAAGTTGTGGCGGAAGAGGCAGTTGCCCCTACGGACGTGGACATGCGCCCTGTCCTTACCGGCATTGCAACAAAGAAGCCATGCGTGCTCTATTTCCCGATCTTCGTGGCTGCGGCGGCGCAGATCGTACGCCAGGCGGCGGAGATCCCGGAGCTTAAGGACTCTCAAATCATCGGCGGAAGCGCGCTTGCCGCGCCAGGACTGCTTGAAGCCGCAGGCGACGCAGCCAAGGGCTTCAAGATCACCAACGTCGACGTTTCTCCGGAAGCGATGGGTGAGAAATATCCGCAGTTCGTCGAAGCCTACAAGGCCAAGTATGGCGAGGGACCGATCAACGCCTTCCATGCCCAGGCCTATGACGCTGGCAAGATCCTCGCAGCCGCCATCGAAAAGGTGGCCAAGAAGGATGACAATGGCAACACCTACATCGGCAAAAAGGCATTGCATGATGAGTTGTTCGCCACCAAGGGCTATGACGGAATTTCTGGGCCGATCAACTGCAACGAACATGGGCAGTGCGGTGCGTTCAACTTCGCAGTCTATGAATTCACCGATGGCGATCCCTCGACATTCGAGCTGGGCAAGAATCCAAAGAAGATTTATCCGGCCAACTAACGCCTAACCTTGGCATAGCGAAGGGCCGGCCGTTCCCTGAGAAGGACCGGCCGGCTGCTTGATCAGTTCCGAAACGGTGGGGTCAGATGACGGCGACTGAAAAGATTGCGGCCAAGAGCCGTTTTCCCAACCTGTCTGGCAGCTGGCACAATTTCACTTACGTCGATGCGGTTCTGTGGCTGCTGCGCATCTCCATTCTTGCCGTCGTGATCTTCGGCACGATCGGAACGTTGCTCAAGGGCACCTATTCTTCCACCCAGTGGTTTGCCTTTATCACCTTCGGCCTCACGATCGGCGGCGTCTATGCGCTGATCGCGCTGGGCTATACGATGGTTTACGGAATTCTGCGCCTGATCAACTTCGCCCATGGCGACATCACCATGACGGGGGCGTTCTCGGCATTCTTCCTTGCCCGCAGCTTCGATCGCTCGGGCTTTCTCGACGCCTATCCAGTAACCTCCATGGTCTGTCTCATGCTTCTGTCGATGGCGGTCTGCACCGCCACGGCACTGATCGTCGAAAGGATTTGCTACCGGCCTTTCCGGCATGTCGCATCGCTTGCGCCGCTGATCTGCGCGATCGGGGCCTCCTTCGTGATTCAGCACACGTTCAGAGGCATGTTCGGCAACAATGTGCGCTCCTATCCCGACCCCGAGTGGATGAAGGGCTCCGTAGAGTTCTTAGGCTTTTCCATGGCTATCTCCCAGGTGGTCGTGTTGGGCACGGCACTTGCCGCCATGTTGTTTCTCTATCTCGTCGTGCAGAAAACCAAGATGGGCACTGCCATGCGGGCGGTCTCTGAGGACCGCGACGCCGCGGCCCTCATGGGCATCGATTCCAACAAGGTCATCATTTTCACCTTTGTGCTCGGCGCCTGCATGGCGGGAATCGGCGGCGTTCTCTATTGCTTCGTTTACAAGCAGATCTACTTCTTCTCCGGCTTTCTGCCGGGCATCAAGGCTTTTAGCGCCGCCGTGCTCGGCGGCATCGGCAACATCCCCGGAGCAATGGTAGGCGGCTTCTTTCTTGGTGTTGTCGAATCCATAGGACCGCCCCTATTCCTCGACGGAATTGGCATTCCCGCTCCCTATCAGCTGCGCGACCTGATCGCCTTCACGATGCTGGTGCTGGTGCTGGTCTTCAGGCCGCAAGGCCTGTTCGGCGAGGCCCTGTCTAGAAAACGCGCATGACGGAATTGGAGACCCAGATTCATGTGTTTGCGAGGTTGCCATGTCGTTTGAGGTCATAGCTTCGAGCCGCGTCGAGAAGCGCCAGATCACGCCTTGGCGTTTCGTCGTGCAGACCGGAGTGCAGATCGGGCTGCTCGGCATTTTTCTCACCGTCGTGGGCATTTTCGGCATGTTCAACAAGCGGCCGGTGATCGTGGGATACCTGACTCTCGGCTATGCAGCTCTCGGCGTAATCTTTCTTACGGCGGGACTGCTCGCGGCATGGCGCCGCGTCTTCGCAACAAATGTTCACACTCTGCTAGGCGGAGCCGTGGCGGGCGCTATAGCCGGCGCCATTCTCGCTCTGGTGCCGACAGTCATGAGCTTCATGAACCTGCGCACGGTTTTCGTGTCGCTCGACAATCTCGTCTTTAAAATGCTCACCTTCGGCCTCTATGCCCCTTTGGGCATCGCCGCGCTCATCGCTCTCGGCGCGGCACTTGGGCTTCTTGGCGCATTGTTGATGGAATTGCCCGAGCGGCTCGGGCGGCCAATCGCGGCCGGCCTTACTGCGGCGGGGCTGGCGGGGCTATTCCAGGAGCTCATCAGACCTATTCTTGCCAACAGCCGGACGACGAAACCGATCCATGATTTGCTTTACACCTGGACCGGCTTGACGCTTCGCGGTGCAATCATCATCTTCGCTCTTGTCGCGGCAGGCACGCTTTTGTGGATCCTGAGCCGAGAGAGAGTCAGGTCCCAACTGTCACAGGTTCCGGCGCCCCAGCGGCATAGAATTCGCTGGGGCTTCATTGCTGCCGCGCTCGTGCTCTGCATGCTCTTTCCGCTCTATGCCGGCAACTTTATCGGCCAGGTCCTGCTCACGGTAGGACTGTTCACGCTGATGGGAATGGGGCTCAATCTCGAGGTTGGCATTGCGGGTTTG
>DATBMX010000271.1:0-3847 GCA_036554625.1 Aestuariivirgaceae bacterium | reverse complement strand
GCCGGCACACATCAGCTTCGCTGCTCATCCAGGAGAATGCCGATCCCGACGTGCTGCGCGATCTCAAGGAGTTCTTCCGGCGCGTTGTCCCTGAGGATTCACAGTGGATCGTGCATCGCGTGGAGGGGCCGGACGACATGCCCGCGCATATCAAGACGGCGCTGACCCAGACATCGCTCGCAGTGCCGGTGACCGGCGGCGCGCTGGCGCTCGGCACATGGCAGGGTCTGTTTCTGTTCGAACACCGCGCGCGACCGCACCGGCGCCAGGTGGTGCTGCATGCGCTGGGGGAGTGATTCGCGCCATGTCACGTCCAGCGATAGTTGAAGCTCACGCTGATGCGCTCACTCTTCGCGCGGTTCACAGGCACCTCATGGCGAAGCCAGCTCTCCCAGAGGAGAAGCGTTCCAGCCTTCGGCTTCACATAGACGAACTGGCGATTGATGCGGGCGGCGTTGCCGCGGCGGGCTGGCGCCGCCATCATCAAGCCCAGACGCGGATCCTCGAAGCGGATGGCGGAGGCGCCTTGCGGCAGGGCGGCGTAGAAGGTGCCGCTGATCACGGAATGAGGGTGAATGTGGGACGTGTGGACAGCGCCGTGCGGCATGACGTTCGCCCACATGCTGTCGAGCTCGAGCGCCCGGCCGGCGAGATCGAAATCGAGCGTGTCGGCGAAACTCCGGACCGCCGCATCGAGGCGCTTGGCGAGCGCGGCGAATTCGGGAAAGCGCCAGGGCAGATCGTCGAGCGAGGCATAGGAGGTGTAGCCCGAATAGTCGTTGGCGCGGCACCAGGCCTGGCCCGCCTTGTCCGACGCCGCGAGCGCAAGGGCGGCGCGGGCGATCTCGCTCGCGAGCCTCGAGCCCAGGCTCGCGCGATAAACGCGGGTGACGAAGAGCAGGTCGATTTGCGGCATCCGCCAGATCTAGCACGGGCGAAGCCGCAGCAGGCAATCAGGCGAGGTGCTTGGGGATGACCTCCTCGAGCTCCTGCAGCGGCATGTGGGTGAGATCCTTGTTGATCTCGGTCAACACACGGTCGCGGATCTGGTCGGGAAGGGATTTCCGCATCTCTCCCAACGCCGTCGGCGGGGCGGCGATGATAAGCGAGTCATATTCATGACGATGAAAGGCGGTGGAGAGAATCTGCGCGATTTCATGGACGAAGCGATCCTCGGCAATCTGGTGCCAGTCGGTGTTCTCCATGGCGCTCTTGTGGGTGGTCGAGTCGTTCGTGCGGCCGGGGCGGTCTGTGCCCTGTTCGCGCGTGGCGGGATTTTCCTGATCATAACGGCGGATCAGAGCGAAGCGCGGCTTGGTGGCGCTGCCCTCGTTGCGGATGAGAAGCGCCCGCGCGCCATCGGCGACCAGAATCCAGGTTCCATTCTTCAGGGCATTGAGCATCGAACCCTCTCTTGCTTGGCGGCGCTTTCCTATAAGCGCCGGCCACGCTCTCGGGTTCCCAGCACTTCCTCTATCGTCCCGGGCTTGCGCCGGGGTGACGGTTGGAGGCAGTCAGGCGGAAGAGACTCAGTTGGCGCTTTCGGGGGGCTGCTGCGCGTCACGATCGTCATCGTCACCGCCGCGGCGACGCCGGCGGTCGTCCTGGTTGAGAACACCGTCGCCGTTGCGATCCATGCGGCTCACCATGGCGGTGAGCGGGGCCTTGTACTCGTCGAGAGTCACCTTGCCATCGCCATCGCGGTCGAATTCCTGGAACTCGCGCACCATCGTTTCACGGCGCGCCCGCAGCCACAGCGCCTCGAACTCGGCAAGGGCAAGGTCGCCCGACTTGTCGCTGTCGAACTCGCCATGCCATTGAGTGCGGTTCGTGTCGACCTCCTCCTGGCTCAGCGCGCCGTCCTTGTTGGCGTCATAGCGCTCCAGCAGCCCCATGACATTGCCCATGCCGTGCCGGCCGCGGTCGGCCTCGGCCACACCGGCAACGAGTCCAAGGCCGAGAAGCGCCGTCGCGCCGGCGGCAAACCAAATCCTGCTGATGCGTTTCATCGCAATCTCCTCAAGGTACGCCCTCTCGAAAAGCGATCTTGCTGCCGCCTCGCTCAGCCACCCAGTTAATTCTCAGTAATGTCGGGAAACGCTTAACGCGACAATGGACCGATGAAATCCGATTTACCCAGCTCCACGCCGGCATGACGCAGAATGGCGTAGGCCATCGTCACGTGAAAATAGAAATTGGGCATGGCGAAATAGAGCAGATAGTCGTCGCCCGTGAACTGCATCGTGCGGCTTCCGCCCATAGTAATCGTTATGTCGCGCGTATCGGAGCCGTCGATCTCGGAGGGCTTGACCTCGCTCAGGAGCTTGCAGGCCCTGTCGATGCGCCGCTTCAGTTCATCGAAGCTTTTCTCGGAGTCATCCCATTTGGGCGGCTCCTGGCCGCGGAGGCGCGACACGATGGCCTTGGCGAAATCGGTCGCCGTCTGCACCTGGCGAATGAATGGAAACATATCCGGGTAAAGACGCATGGAGAGGAACACCTGCGGATCGATCTTCCGGCTGGAGGCATGAGCCTGCGCCTTGTCGATAATGGCGGAGAGATTGCGCAACGCGCGGTCAAGCTGCGGAACGGAGGCCTTGTACATGGTGAGCGGCATGGATCGATCCTTGACAGAGAGATGACGTTCGGAACGGGAGAGGTGAAGTTAGGCAGAGTAGACGGCGGAATGTTCTCGATCGGGCAGGAAAAGCTGGTGAGGGGGATAGTGTTTCTCCAGTATGCGCCGCGCGCGCGAGCCGGCCGCCAAATCGGTGCAGTTGATGATGGCGAGGCGAAAGCCGCCGGGCGGCATGGCATGGGCCTCCGGCGGTCGATCCTCATGATAGGTGTTCTGAAGGCTGAGCACAGAAGGGGAGCGCAAGACCGCGTCGACGATTTCCTTCGGCGGGTGCCGGTAGCGATGGCCGTGCCTGCCGAAGAGCACCACGCTATAGCCGTCGCGGCGATGGGAATCGTCGAACTGCCACAGACCCTCGGCATAAAGCCGCACGGCGGCTTCAACCCAGCCCGCGCCATAGAGATCCGGCCATTGGTCTGCGAAGCGCATGTGACATTCGATGATGCGGCCGCCTATGGTTTCGAAATTAACGAGGCCCGTGTAGCCCCTCATATGCGTGCGCAGCCAGCGGCCAAGATAGTCTTCGAGCTGCGGGCGCGCCGCGGCATGGACGATCCAATAGTCGAACATGCCCTCGCTCAGGGGAACGCCGGTGGTGTGCCGCCACCAACGGGCCTCGCCGTCGACGACGGCGCAATCGGTGCTGATGTGCTCGCCATGGAGCATGGTCATCCACATATGGCCGGGGCGATAGTGGCTTTCGTAATCCTGAGGCGAGCGCAAAGGCCCGCTTTCGACACCCATGCCCTTCAGATTGAAGACGGGCTTGGAGAAAACGGGATAGCGGCTGGGCGGCACGCCGTGAGGGGCTGCCTCAAGCCCCTGGCTCAACGCGATGCGCAGCTTGTCATAGATCCAGTTGTGGCTCGGGTTCCAAAGATAGGCGTCGGAGTCCTCGGTCGGAATGCGGACATGCTCGGGACAGCTTATGTTCGCGAAGTACTGCAGGCGCCAGGGATCGGCTTCGCAGATCGGCATGAGACGCAATCACTCTTCGGGGCGGACGGCAGCGTAACAGGCGAACCGGCAGACGGAAAGCGCAGCTTCCCTCGTCTCGCCCAATCGTGATCCGGACTCGCTAATGGATTTCCCAGGAAACATTGACCTGCACCGTGATGACATGCTCGCCTTGAGCCACCGGCACCGAGCCGTCGGCTGCTGCTTCCATGCGCTGCGCCTTGGCGTGGAGGGGAATAGGAGGCTGCCCAA
>DATBMX010000256.1:0-4643 GCA_036554625.1 Aestuariivirgaceae bacterium | reverse complement strand
GGATCGGCTACCACCGCAACCCGCATTTGCGCGCCTTCGGCTTTGGCCTCACCTTCTATCCCTCAGTCGCCATGTATATTTGGTTCGTCGTTTTCATGGTGTTCGGTCTCCGCATACCGTTGTTCTAGACGCAGCGATCGGCACGCTGGAGCATCATGGCCAAAATCGCCATCATCAACCCTCGCTTCGAAATCTCGTTCTGGGGTTTGGAGCACTGCATGCCGCTCTTCGGCAAGAAGGCCAACTTGCCCGTTGCCAATCTCGCGCTGTTGGCGGCGCTCGCGCCCAAGCATCACGACGTGACGTTGATCGACGAGAATGTTGAAGATCTCGATTTCGATCGCGTGGCCGAGGCCGATCTGGTGTGCCTCACGGGCATGAGCATTCAGGGACGGCGACTAATCGAGATCGCCGAAACGCTGAAGGCCCGTGGCGTCACGGTCGTGGTTGGCGGACCAATGGCTACGGTCGAGCCGGAAACGCTCGATGGCGTCGCCGATGTGATCTTTGTTGGCGAAGCCGACGAAACCTGGCCGCAATTTTTGGCGGAGTGGGAACAGGGGCGCCACAAGCGCCGCTATGAACAGCAAGACAAGACCGACGTCACCAAGTTGCCACTGCCGCGCATCGACTTGTTGAAGGTCGATCGCTACATGTTCGGAAGCATGCAAATCTCGCGTGGCTGCCCTTTCACCTGCGAGTTCTGCGACATCATCGTTACCTTCGGCCGCAAGCCGCGCCTGAAGACAAGCGAGCAAGTCCTGGCTGAGCTCGAGGCATTCCGGCGCGCTGGATTTCGGATTGTCTTCGTCGTCGACGACAATCTGATTGGCAACAAGAAAGCCATCAAGCCGATACTGCGCGACATCGTTCGCTGGCAGCAAGAACGAGGCTATCCCCTGACACTATTTACCGAGGCGTCCCTCGATCTCGCCGAAGACGAGGAGCTGATGGAATTGATGGGCCTTGCCGATTTTCAGAACGTTTTCATCGGTATCGAGACACCCAACGAAGAGTCCTTGCGGGAAACCAAGAAGCTCCAAAATGTGCGACCCAAGGCCGGCACCCTGATAGAGCGCGTGGATCGCGTCCGACAGCACGGCATCGACGTCTGGTGCGGCATGATCGTGGGTTTCGACCACGACGATCCTTCGATCTTCGATGTGATGCCGAAATTTCTCGTCGACGCGCGCATTTCAGCAGCGTTGATAAGCATGCTCCACGCGATCCCGACGACGCCGCTTTTCGATCGGCTCAAACGCGAGAACCGTTTGCACGATGACGATGCCGGTGACGTCTTCGGAACCAATGTCATTCCGCTCGGCATGTCGCCTGCCGAGCTGCGCGATGGGTTCATGAAAGTCACGCAAGAATGTTACTCGGCGGACTCATATTTTGGTCGCTTGGACGCCCAGTTTCTTGATGAGGGTTTCAGATTCACCGTCCACCACCTTCCCTACTGGAATGACCATCGGTGGGCCTGGGCGAAGCGCTGCTTTCTCAACTATTGCAGGTTCGCCGTTGTGGCGTCGCGTTTACTTCTCATCGTGGACGATCAGAAGCTGCGGCTCAGGTACAAAGAGCAGCTTTCACGCATCGTTCGCGCCCGCTGGCGCGAGCCGCACATCTTGTTCACCTACGCAATCAAGACCGCCATTCATTTCCATTATGCGGCGATCGCGCGCGCCTTGTTGATCAGTCAGCGTGAAGGTGGAGCGTTGCCCGAAGCGGGTCGATCTTTTTCGCGCGTCAGGCGGCAAGAGAAAGCTGCCGCCGCCTGAGGGCGTGCCGTCGCCTAGCTCTTTTCTATGATCTTAGTAGGCTACGCGACCCGGTGCCGGTTTGAGCGCGCGAAGCTGCGAATCAGGTGATCGCGCAGGGATGCTGAGTCGCTCATGCCGTTGTTGCAAGCGAGCATGAACAGCCGCTTGCGAATGCACGCCTTCGCTTCCTCGTCCTGCCTTTCTTCGTTGGCTTCAAGCGCCTCGCACACGGATGCGAACACCCACTCGAGTTCAACGAGATCGTCATTGGAGAATGCTAGTTTTGGGGGATGGGTCCGCATGGCTCTCCGTCCTCGGCTTTGCAGGCGGGAGTGCCGGGATATGCTCTCTCAGCCACCGGGGCCTACGGTCGTCATCTGCCGGTGATGCCGCATAGTGCGCCCATAAGCCCCAACTAGCGAGTCATTGTTATGACGCATTGCACTGTGGATTTGCTGCAGGGCAATAGCTGGACCCGAACGCCCGGCTCGGCGACCGGAACATCCGCATCAATGCGGAAATAGCTACCGTGCTTGCCAAGCAGAGCCCCCCTCCGGGAAGAGCGGGAGCTCGGCTTCCATCAGGTGGATGGCCTCTGCCACTGCCCGAACATTGCTGCGCGGTTCCAGACAATCGATGCCGTTCGTCAGGATCGTTCGCGCGTCACGGCAGGTCAGTATCTTTCGCTCCACCAAAAGCTCCAGAAGGGCAAGTGTCGTGGCTCCATTGGCAACGGCAATTCCCTGGGCGCTGCAGCCGAGGAAGTTGATCATGGCTACCTCCATCCCCGTCCAACCGGGAAAACGCGCCTGCGGCCAATAAGGTCCGGACATGCGCTCGGTCGCCACGACCGGCGAAGACTTCAAGCCATTCGTCCTGCGTCCCCGGCCGGAGACGTCTGCGAACCAACAAGGCGCGCACGAAGAAATTGAACGCGTGCCGGCTCCTGGCTGTTCCACGTCTCCTACTGTCGGAATCGACAATGGTCCGCGGCGTGCCCATAGGCCACATTGATGCAAGTGAACTCGAGAAAAGGAGATCATGTGATGTCAAAGAAGAACAATGGCGGCGGCCACAAGAGTGGCGGCAAAAAGTACGGTGGTAACGACAGGGCGGAAAAAGATTGTAAGACCGACCCGAAGCCGGACCCAAAGCCGGCCCCGACCCCCGATGACAATGACTGCAAGCCGACTGGTGGCGGCAACGACGCTCATCACGCCGCGGTCATCTCCGCCGATGTTGATGCCGACGTCAGTGCCAACGTGCTTCAGTGCGGCAGTCTGCTGAACTTGGACGCTGACATCGACGCCAACGTTGGTCTCGATCTCGGCCACGACGGCTTGCACGTGTAGCATTTACCATGCTCGAGCGGCCCCAGGGTGCCACCTGGGGCCGCTTTTTCCTTGTTCGAGCATGCCCTTGGCAATCCGTTAACCAGAGGTTTCAAAAAAGGAGCCGAACTGTCGTTTTTGTCAGGTCCCTCGCCGCGATGACCGCGTTATTTTTTGCCATGCGAATCCGGGGATCGCTGTTGAGGTAGGAGGCTGGTAGGCATGTCCGATCCTAACTCGAACACGGCGGAAGCTGGTGCCAACGTCGTAGACGGCGCCGCAAGCGGGAACGGTGAGAATCAGAATCCCCAAAGCCCGAGCGGCGAAGGAAGCGCGCCGGAGACGGGTGCCCCGCCACCGGAGAACGGCGAGAGTGACGTTCCCGACGTCCTCGCAGCTGAGGCGTTGATTGAAATCACCGTTGCAAGCACCGCCCAATCAATGGACGACAACGATCTTCACGGTGCCGTCGTTTCTACGACCGACGCTGCCATGTTGAATGTCGACTACACGCTCGATCAGCTTATCAACTCGAGTGATTTGTTCGATGTGCCGGCACTGGATTTCAGCGACGACTTACCGACGTGACAACATGCCCTGAGGTTCCCGTGCCGCTGATCTTTGGAGGAACTCACAGTAAAGGAGCCCAACATGCAACCGAAGGACGCGAGGATTGGGACACCTGATCACAGTGTCCTGCACGAAGCGGTGCTGGCGCAAGGATCGAGGCCAAACGAAAGACGAAGAGGCTCTTGGAGCTTTTTGACCTGGTCGTTCTTTCTTGCCCAGACCATTGCCGCCGAAAAGTTCTTTGGGAGCGGGGCCCGAGCAGCGGAGAATGATGATGCCGGCGCGACACGTTCGAACGGTCAGTCGCAAACCCCGTCGGATGGGACCGCTGCCGCTGCCGCTTGGGGCCCTGGAGGTCAAGAAGCTGGGGACGGAAGGACGATTGACCCGCAAACCTCGCTCGATGGTGCGCAGGGCCTGCCCCTTCCTGGTGTAAGCCAAGCCGCTTCAGACTATTCCGGCACCGGCTCAGCGGGCTCGCCAAATGGGGGCGGAAGCGACAGTTCCGGCGGCGGCTCGTCATCGGCCTCGGGCCCGTCTCAAGCCGATAGCCAAGCGTCTGGAGATTCATCGACGATTTCCCCTGCATCCGAAGACCCTGCGAGCGCCTCGGATGACATCATCCCTCCCCCGGGAGTCATCGATGCCGGCATAGACATCGGGCCTGAGGGCACGGACCTCGATCTCGAATTGAATCTCGATCCTGTTGCAGAGACCGGCTTAGGACTGGAACTCGGTCTTGGGGATGGAGCTGATCTAGGCTTGGACCTTGGCCTTGGATCGCCGCTTGGCGATGCCCTGGCGCTCGAGACCGAGGTGAATCTCGATGTGAATTTGTTGGGTGGAGACCCTTCCCTCGATCTTGGGATTGGCGTGGGCGCGACCTCGCCCCTGTTGAACGCTTCCATAGACCAGGTCACGCAGGCCCCCGGCGAATTCGTGACGAGCGTTGTTTCGAACACGACCACGGGACTGGAGT
>DATBMX010000249.1:0-8633 GCA_036554625.1 Aestuariivirgaceae bacterium | reverse complement strand
TGCCATTTCATGCCGTTCTTCTCCCTCCCCATGTATGACTGGCCGGAAATCCGCGAGGCGACCGATGCATGGGCGCGGGGCCTTGCGCGGCATCTGCGCAGCCGCGGCTTTCCCGACGCGCCTGATGCGGTGTCGCGCCTGTCCGACTATCGCATGCTTTGGCGCGCCAGCGATCTGCTTCTCAGCCAAAGCTGCGGCTATCCGCTGACACATGAATACAGCCGACGGCTCATGCCCGTCGCAACGCCGCATTACGCCGCCGAGGGTTGCCGCGGTCCTCGCTATTCGAGCTCCGTGCTGGTTCGAAGCGCCGATTCGCTCGGCGGAGCGGGCGATCTGCGCGGCCGCGTCTGCGCGATCAACGATCGTGAGTCCATGTCGGGCATGCTGGCGCTCAAGCTGATTTTTGCACCCCTGGCGCGCAAAGGCGATTTTTTCTCCCGCACCATCGAAACGGGATCGCATGTGGAGTCTCTCCTCGCCTTGCAGCAGGGCAGGGCGGATGTCTGTGCCATCGATGCCGTGTGCATGGCGCTCGCCCGGCGTTACCGCCCCGAACTGCTTTCCGGGCTTGTCGAGATAGCGCGCTCGCCGCTGGTGCCAGGCCTTCCCCTCGTAACGTCCGCTGCCCGCTCGCGCGAGCAAATCGGCAGACTGCGCGAGGCACTGGCTGCGGCTTTTGCCGATTCCGAGCTGCAGCGAGAGCGCGACGCTCTTTTTCTTGAGGGGTTCTCGATCCTGGAGCCAGCCGACTATGCAATCATTGCGAAGCTTGAGGGTGACCTTCGGCTGCGGGGCGATCTCAATCTCTGGCAGGCTGCTTAACGTCCCGGATCATCTCGCATGTACGATCTCTATACGTGGAGCACGCCCAACGGCCGCAAAATCTCGATCATGCTCGAGGAGCTCGCCCTACCTTACGCCGTGCATCCGGTGAACATCGACAAAGGCGAGCAATTCACCCCCGAATTCACGCGCCTTTCGCCCAATCAGAAAATTCCCGCACTCGTGGACAGGAGCAAGAACCTGGGCCTTTTCGAATCAGGCGCCATTCTCATGTATCTCGGCGACAAGCACGGACGTTTCTTTGCGCAGAGCGGAGAGCCACGCATCCGGTCGATCGAATGGCTGATGTGGCAGATTTCGGCCGCTGGTCCCTTTCTCGGTCGCGCGCATTATTTCCTGAGGAACAATCCCGGCAAAGCGCCCTTCGCCGAAGAGTGGTTCGCAAAGGAAGCGCAGCGCATCTATGGCGTGCTCGAACGACAGCTGGAGAAAACGGGTGCTTGCGTCACCGGCGACTACTCGATTGTCGACATCGCCTGCTTTCCGTGGATTGCGCGGCATTCATGGCACCGCGTGGACCTCAACCAATTCCCGCGCGTGAAGGACTGGTATCTGCGCATCGCAGCGCGCCCGGCGGTCGTCAAAGGATACAGCGTTCCGGATTCCCGTAGCCGTATTCCGATGCCGGAGTGAGGATGGTGACACAAGCCTGCATCATCACTGTCGCCATTACGGGATCGCTGCCCCGCAAGGAGCACAATCCCGCAGTTCCCATAACCATCACGGAGCAGGTGGAGTCCACGCATGCAGCGTTCGAGGCGGGCGCCACGATTGCTCATGTTCACGTGCGCCGCGACGATCAGACTCCGACTTCTGATCCGGAGCGCTTCGCACGCGTTCAGGACGGAATCAGGAAACATTGCCCGCAGATGATCATACAGTTTTCGACAGGCGGGCGTTCAGGCAGAGGTTCGGAGCGCGGCGGCATGCTTCACCTGCGTCCCGACATGGCGTCTCTCGCGACAGGTTCCTGCAACTTCCCCGCCATCATCTATGAGAACCATCCCGACCTCATTCGTGAGCTGGCGGAGAAAATGCAACAGTATGGCGTCAAGCCCGAAGTCGAGGTCTTTGATCTCTCCATGATGTATCAGGCTATTCGCATGGCAGAAGAAGGCGTCCTAGGAGTTCCGCTCCACGTCCAGTTCGTCTTTGGCGTGAGAAATGCCATGCCTGCCATACGGCAGGTTCTCGACTTCCAAGTCGCCGAGTTGAAGCGCCTCATGCCGGCAGCGACCTGGACTGCGGCAGGCATCGGCCGCCACCAGCTGGAGGTCAACCGCTGGTCGCTCGAGCTTGGGGGCCATTGCCGCACCGGCCTTGAAGACAATGTCCGGTGGGATAAGGCGCGGCTTGCCGCGAGCAACGCCGAACTTGTCGGTCGCGTGGCAAAGCTGTGCGAGGGTTATGGCAGGCGCGTCGCCTCCCCTCTGGAGGCACGCGCGCTTCTTTCTTTGTCTACGGCTTAGCGATCAGCCACTTGGCGTCGACGGCATGACCTCCTTGTCGCTCGGCAGTGCCGCCTTGAATGCATCGAGAGCTTCCAAGCGTTCCGCGAGCGCCTCAAGACCGGGGTAGGAACCGGGTGCCGGCGCATATTCGGGCCGGATTTTCATATATCCCATGGCAACGCCCATCGTGACATCGGCTTGCGACAGCCTGTCGCCCAGGAAGTATGGCTCCTTCGAAAGCCCTTCAAGAACAGACAGCGCCCCTTCGAGCTGCCGCCGGCAGCGGGCCATCCAGTCTTCGCTGACATGTTCCGGCGGATGGAAGGTACGCTCGTAAACGATCGTGCCGAGCTTGTCGACCACGCCTGTCGCATAGGCCATGATTTGCAACACCATCTGGCGTTCGTTTCCCGATGGCGGCGTGAGCGAGCGTTCCGGTCCTGCGAGCCCGTCGAGATAATCGATGATGGCGCTGCTGTCGATGAGAACGCCGCCGTCATCGAGAATGAGGGAGGGGATTCTGATGATCGGGTTGATCTTCGCCATCGCCCCGGCGTCGCTGAACACCGACATGGCATTGCGTTGGAAAGGCATGCCATAGAGGTGCAAGGTGATGGCCACCCGCCGCACGAAGGGAGAATCATATTGTCCGACGAGCGTCATCATGACGATAGGCGCCTTTCAACTTCCGCCTTGCCGATCAACGGCAGGAGCGCTGCAAGCTCGGGGCCGTGCTCGCGCCCGGTGAGCGCAAGGCGCAAAGGCCTGAACAACTCTTTTCCTTTGCGTCCTGTCCTCTGCTGAAGCGCGCTGGTCCAGCTGTTCCACATGGATCTGTCCCAAGGTTCAGGCGGCAGCAGCGCGCGCGCCTCCTGCAGAAAGGTTTTGTCGCTATCGGCGCTATCCAGCGGCAGCTTGCCGTGAATGATGTCGTACCATTGCCTGGCGTCCTTGATTGAAGTGACATTGCCGCGGATGGCTTCCCAAAATTCACGGCCGCCCTTGATTCCCAATGCGCTGAGCTCATCGGCCACGTGCTCATAAGGCACGCCGTGCAGGAGCCTTGCGTTGAGCGACCTGAGTTCGGCCTCGTCGAACCTGACCGGTGCCCGCGACAGCTTGCCAAGATCGAAACCCTCCACCAGCGAGACCATATGACGGTGCGGCACGATGGCGTCCGACGTGCCAAGGAGCGCTGCGTGACTCACAACCGCCATTGGCTCGAGTCCGCTGTCTCGCAAGCTGGCGATCGACAGGGATCCCAGGCGCTTAGAAAGGCTCTTACCATCCCCGCCAATGAGCAGGCTGTGATGGGCAAATTGCGGTGCGCCCCCCGACAGAGCTTCGAAGATCTCGGTCTGCACTGCCGTGTTCACCACGTGATCCTCGCCGCGGATCACATGAGTGACGCCGAATTCGACGTCGTCGACGACGGAGGGCAATGTATACAGATAGCTCCCGTCTTCTCGCACCAGCACGGGATCCGACAAGCTTGCCGTGTCGATGTGTTGCGGACCGCGTATGAGGTCGTTCCAGGTCACCATGCGATGGCCGAGCTTGAAGCGCCAATGCGGCCGCCGGCCCTGCGCATCGAGATCTCTTCTGTCTTCGGCAGTGAGCTTCAGGGCCGCCCGGTCATAGACCGGCGGCTGTCCTCGGCCAAGCTGGCGCTTGCGCCGCCGCTCGAGTTCGTCCTGCGTCTCATAGCATGCATAGAGGAGATTTTTGGACCTGAGCGTCTCCGCTGCCAAGTCATAGCGGTCCAAACGCGTCGATTGATGTTCGATGCGGTCAGGTGCGATTCCAAGCCATTTCAGGTCTTCAACGATTGCGTCTGCAAACTCCTGCTTGGAGCGGTCGACGTCGGTATCGTCAAATCGCAAGATGAACCGGCCGCCGGTCTTAAGTTTCATGAGCCAGTTGAGAATCGCAGTCCGGGCATTGCCGATATGCATTCTGCCGGTGGGCGAGGGGGCGAAGCGCAGGATGACCATGTCTAGGTCTTGTCCCTGAAACCGTTGGTGATGGGATAGCGTCGGTCCCTGCCAAAATTGCGCCTGGTGATTTTCACGCCGGGCGCAGCCTGCCGGCGTTTGTACTCGGCGAGATAGAGCATGTGCTGCACTCGCTCGACAGTGCGCTGATCATGGCCGCGGGCGACGATCTCCGCCACGGAATGCTCATCCTCGACAAGCTGTTCTATGATGTCGTCGAGCGCTGGGTAAGGCGGCAGCGTGTCTTGGTCCTTCTGATCGGGTTTGA
Organism: Aestuariivirgaceae bacterium; assembly: GCA_036554625.1. Lineage (GTDB taxonomy): Bacteria > Pseudomonadota > Alphaproteobacteria > Rhizobiales > Aestuariivirgaceae > DATBLQ01. The sequence continues at coordinate 4,074 of DATBMX010000249.1, read as the reverse complement.
GCTCGGCGCTCGGCGCCTTGCTGAGGATGCGCGACGGAATGATGGGGCCTTGCGGCCCAAGACAACATTTGGGACGTTTGCCGTTGCGTGATTCCGCGAGGGCGTAAACTTCCGTTTTGTATACGTCCTTGATTGGATTGAAACCGCCGTTCATGTCTCCGTAGAGCGTTGCATAGCCCACCGACATTTCCGACTTGTTGCCCGTGGTAAGCACCAGCGAACCGAACTTGTTCGAAATCGCCATGAGGAGGGTTCCGCGCGCGCGCGACTGAAGGTTCTCCTCCGTCACGCCGCTTTGCGTTCCAGCAAAGAGATGTTTCAGCGCGGCATGAAATCCTTCGACAGCCGGTGCAATCGGCACGACGTCAAGACGTACGCCGAGCTCTTTGGCGCAAGCTTCGGCATCTTCGATGCTCTCGCGGCTCGTATAGTGGAACGGCATCATCACACAATGCACCTTGTCGCGACCGAGCGCATCGACGGCCATAGTCGCCACGACCGCCGAATCAATGCCGCCCGACAGGCCGATCACGACACCCGGAAAGCGATTCTTGACGACATAATCGCGCAGGCCCGTCACGCAGGCGAGCCAGATGGGTTCCGGTCCCTCAGGCAACGGCGCCAATTCCTGCGGCATCATGGACCAGCCTGCGTTTCCCCGTCGCCATTCGCTGACGGCAACGGCCCGCTCGAATGCCGGCATCTGCAGCGCCATGCTGCAATCGGCGTTGAGCGCAAAGGAGGCACCATCGAAGATCAATTCGTCCTGCCCGCCGACTTGATTGAGATAGATGAGCGGCAATCCGGTTTCGGTGATTCGCCGTACAACGATATTGAGCCGCAGATCGTCCTTGTTTTTTTCGAACGGCGAGCCGTTTGGCACGAGCAGAATCTCCGCGCCGGTTTCAACGAGGGTTTCGCACACGTCCCCCGTCCAGATGTCCTCGCACACCGGCACACCGAGCCGCACGCCGCGGAAGTTGACTGGACCTGGGGCAGGCCCCGCCGCGAAAACGCGCTTTTCGTCGAAGACGCCATAATTCGGGAGATCGTGCTTGTAGCGCTGCGTCTGCACTTTGCCACGGTCAAGCAGGACCACGGCATTGTAGACGGCCTGCCGCTCGCGCCATGGCGTGCCGATAAGCACTGCAGGCCCGCCATCGGTAGTTTCCGCAGCAAACGCGTGGACCGCCTCCATACAGGCGGTGACGAATGATGGTTTGAGCACAAGATCTTCCGGCGGATAGCCCGAGATGTAGAGCTCGGAAAACAGGATCAAATCCGCCAGCTTTTCCTGTGCTTCGGCCCGGGCCTTGCGAGCCTCCTGCAAGTTGGCGGAAATCGCGCCGACGGTCGGGTTAAGCTGCGCCAAGGCAATTTTCAGAGAATCCGTCATCCTTCCGGGATGTAGCCTGCCGGTTTCGCCGTGGGCAACGGCTCGGCGTGGGGCCAGTCAAATAAGTTTCTGGGCGTCTTCTTGAATTACACTATTTTTAGTTGTATAAACCAATGAGTAACCCCTTAGATTGTAAAACTTGCGACTATGTCTCCCAGAAACAGAGTGCCAGTCTTGCGATCTCTGCTCGAGAAGCCAGAGCCCAGTCCGCCAGATTGGCGCCTTTTGTGCGACCTTCTGCGCTGGGAAGGCCGGGAACCTGCAACCTATGCTCATCTCGTTGCCAAGCTCCGCGCTCTGACACGGGCATTGGCGGCTGGCCTTTGGGACCCGGCGCAAGCCAACACGCTCCTTGCTCTGTCGGGAAGCAATATCCGCGACAAGCTCCTGCCGCGAAGCACCTGCTTTGCCGCCGCGATCGCCAAGCACGAATTCTCGGCCGCGCCTGTGGTCGCTCTGGATCTGCCACCCTCGTGGCGGGCCGAGTTCTGGCCTGCGCCTTGGCTCGTCGCAAATCCCGCCAATGCTCTTCTTCTCTTCGCGGTGTACGCCAATAAGCCATCAGAGGAAGTGCTGGACAATATGCGCATTCTGCTCCCGGCAATGGCAGATTGGCTTGCGCAACGGATGCCTTTTTCCAACGCGCACCAAGAGTTCAACTCTCGTCGAGCGTGAATCCCACCTTCAACGTCACCTGGAAATGCGCCGCGTTGTCTTCCCCGATGTCGCCGCGCGTTTGCACCACCTCGAACCACCTTAGGTTCCTCAGGGTCTGGGATGCCCGCGAAATCGCCATGTTGATCGCATCCTCGATGGATGTGCTGGACGACCCCACAAGTTCAACCACCTTGTACACATGTCCCATGGAAATGCTCCTCCTTGCGCTGACCGGATACGCGCTCGGGGACTCTTTGTTCCTTTGGCCATTGCGCCCGTTGACGATACATCCGGCCTTGCGCAACAAAGCAGGACATTCACTGCTAATGAGCGCCGCACACCATGACCATTCGCGATCTCATCACGCAGCCCAATGGCCCTGAAATGGCGGCGGCCTTTGGGGCCATGGCGCGCGATCCTGGCGTGCGGCGCGCTGTTATGGTCATGATGAGCGAAGCGAAATCGGTGGCAGAGGCTTTGGGCATTGGATTTCCCGTTTCCATGGATGAACGGATCGATATGGCAGCCGCGGTCGGGGATCACCGGACGTCCATGCTGCAGGACGCCGAAGCCGGCCGTCCGACAGAACTTGAGTCGCTGCTGGGCTCCGTCATTGAACTTGGTCGGATGACGGGCGTTGTCACACCGATGCTTGAGCTTATCTATGATCTGACAAAGGCGCGCTGCCGCATCTCTGCGGTCCCATCGCGTTAGCTTCAACCAGCAGGAGGGCTCTCAATGCGGCTCGGACGTGAAAGACCAAGTCAGAACATCGAGGATCGTCGCGGCACGGGCGGCGGGTTCGGCATGCCGGGGCGCGGCATCAGAGTGCCGATAGGCGGCCGCGGCGGGATCGGCATCGGCGGCATCATCGTTCTCCTGCTGCTTTGGCTCGTATTCGGCATCAATCCTCTTGAACTGCTGAGCGGCGGCGGCATTCAGATCCCACGACAGACCACGGAGCAGCCTTCCGGCACGCGCCCGACAGGAGCCGGCACCGACGAGACGGCGGACTTCGTCGCCCGGGTCTTGGGCTCGACGGAGCGTGTGTGGACGGAAAAATTCCAGGCGATGGGCAGCCAGTACCAGCCTCCGAGGCTCGTCATGTTCGAGCAGTATGTGCAGTCGGCATGTGGCATGGCGCAATCCGCCATGGGTCCATTCTACTGCCCACCCGACCAGAGAGTTTATATCGACGTTTCCTTTTTTCAAGATATGGAGCGCCGCTTTGGCGCATCCGGCGATTTCGCCCAGGCCTATGTGATTGCGCATGAGGTTGGCCATCATGTCCAGACTCTCCTGGGCATCGCAGAGCGCGTAACGCGTGCGCGCATGCAGGCGCCAGAGGACGAGGCAAACGCCCTGTCGGTGCGCATGGAGCTGCAGGCCGATTGCTTGGCCGGTGTTTGGGCGAAAAGCGCCGACGATTCGCGTCAGATCCTGGAGCAGGGCGATGTAGAGGAAGGCCTGAACGCCGCCTCGGCAATTGGCGATGATCGTCTCCAGAAGCGTTCGCAGGGCTACGTGGTGCCCGAATCCTTCACCCACGGCTCCTCTGAGCAGCGGGTGCGCTGGTTCAGGCGAGGTTTGGAAACAGGCGACATGGAGCAATGCGATTCGTTCAAGGCCGGCACGCTCTAGAGGCTGCGGCCAATCAGCGAGTCCACGGAGGCCCTGCCTCCCCCCTTGGCGAAAAACACGAAAACGACGGCTGCCCACATCAACGGGTATTCGAATCCGCCCTGGTCCCAGTAGAAACCATTCTTCGCATGATAGGTGACGGCGGTCAGGAGGAAGAGAATGATCGGCACCGCCACCAGCCGGGTCAGGAATCCGATCGCAAGGCAGATGCCGCCCAGGAACTCTGTCAGCGTTACGGCCCAAGCCCAGAAGAGTCCGGGCATGTATCCCTCCTATGCAAAAAACTCCGCTGTCTGATTCATATCGGCATTGATATGCAGCAAGCCGTGAAGAGCCATCGACAAACCGGCCAAGACGCGCAAAAGCGGTAACGACCACCC
>DATBMX010000227.1:0-7750 GCA_036554625.1 Aestuariivirgaceae bacterium | reverse complement strand
GCAGGCGATGTGGATACGCTGCTTCTCGACAAGACAGGGACGATTACGCTTGGCAACAGGCAGGCCACGGAATTCCTACCCGTCTCCGGCGTGAGCGAGCGCGAGCTTGCCGATGCGGCACAACTTGCATCCCTCTCCGATGAAACGCCGGAAGGTCGGTCAATCGTTGTGCTGGCAAAGGAGAAGTATCAGATCCGTGCACGTGAGATGGAAACGTTGAACGCGAAGTTCATTCCGTTCTCTGCGCACACGCGTATCTCGGGGATTGATGCCGAAGGCTCTTCGATTCGAAAGGGCGCTGTCGATGCCGTGTTGGACTTTGTGAGTTCGACGGGAGCCTCAAACGCGCGCGAACTCAATCTCATAGCAGAGCGAATCGCGAAGTCCGGCGGCACGCCGCTTGCCGTGGCCAAGGATGGCAGGCTGCTGGGTGTCATTCACCTCAAGGATATCGTTAAGGGTGGAATCCGTGATCGTTTCGCTGCTCTTCGCAAGATGGGCATTCGCACGATAATGATTACTGGCGACAACCCAATGACGGCAACCGCCATTGCGGCCGAAGCTGGCGTCGATGACTTCCTGGCTCAGGCGACACCGGAAGCCAAGCTAAAGCTCATCCGCGAAGAGCAGGCACGAGGCAAGCTCGTAGCGATGTGCGGCGATGGAACAAACGATGCGCCTGCGCTGGCGCAGGCTGATGTCGGGGTGGCGATGAATACTGGCACCCAGGCCGCACGCGAAGCCGGCAATATGGTCGATCTTGACTCCGATCCTACCAAGCTGATCGAGATCGTCGAGATCGGCAAACAGTTGCTGATGACGCGCGGTGCGCTGACGACGTTTTCCATTGCAAACGACGTAGCGAAATATTTCGCAATCATCCCGGCGATGTTTATCGCGTTCTATCCGCCGCTGCAGGCGATCAACATCATGGGCCTTGCGACGCCCGAGAGCGCGATTCTCTCCGCCATCATCTTTAACGCGCTCATCATCATCGCGCTCATACCGCTGTCTTTGAAAGGCGTCGCCTATAGGCCCATCGGCGCTACCGCTGTCCTGCGCCGCAATCTGCTGGTCTATGGTCTCGGCGGGCTCATCGTGCCGTTCATTGGCATCAAGCTCATCGATGTGATCGTGACCGCTTTGTATCTCGCCTGATCGAAAAGGAATCGCCAATGGTGATCGTCTATTTGGTCCTCGGTATCGCAACGTTCGGTCTGCTGTTCTTGATGACCTCGGCCATCGACCGAGCTTGAAAACACGACGCTGGAGCTGATCCAATGTTCACATATGCCGTTCTCTTTGTAGTCTTCATCGTGGGTGGCACGGTTCTGCTGTCGTGGCCGTTAGGCCGCTACATGAAATGGGCGATGGATCCGGACGCTGCTGACGCAGGTGCCGCCGGACGGTTCAATCAGCTCTTTCGCTCGTTTGGCGGTTCGCCCACTCAAGCATCGCAGGACTGGAAGCAGTACATGGTTGCGATGCTCGTCTTCAACATCGTGATGTTTGTGGTGAGCTTCAGCATTTTGGCACTCCAGCAGTATCTTCCGCTCAATCCGGATGGCATGGGACCCATCGAAGGAAGTCTGATCTTCAACACCGCGGCGTCGTTTACGTCCAATACGAATCTTCAGCACTATTCTGGTGAGTCGACACTCAGCTATCTCTCACAACTGGGCGCGCTGATGTGGCTGCAATTCGTTTCGGCGGCAACCGGTATTGCGGCATTGGCGGCATTGGCGCGCGGTCTCGCAGGGCGCAAGGGCCTCGGCAATTTCTTCGTCGATGTGCAGCGCGCGTCGTTTCTCGTTCTCCTGCCTATGGCGCTGATTGTTGCGAGCTTGATGGTGATCGGTGGAATGCCGATGACCTTCGGCGGCGCCATCAAGGCAACCACGCTCGAGGGCATCGAACAGACCATTGCGCGCGGGCCGGTCGCAGCTTTTCTGACCATCAAGCAGCTTGGCACCAATGGCGGCGGCTTCTTTGGCCCCAACAGCACGCAGCCCTTCGAGAATCCCAATTTTTGGACGAACGCGCTCTCGATGTTCTCGATCATCATCATTCCAATGGCGAGCGTATGGATGTTCGGGCGCATCATCGGGCGCATGCGTCACGCGGCAGTGGTGTTCGGCGTCATGCTGACGCTGCTTCTGGCGAAGATCACTGGTGCCGTCTATTTCGAGGCAGCGCCGACGCAGGCCTTCGCCAATCTGCCAATCGAACAGAACGTCGGCAATCTGGAAGGCAAGGAGATGCGGTTCGGTGCGACATCGGGACCGACCTGGGCAGTGCTGACCACGTCAACCAGCAACGGCTCTGTCGGTGCGATGCATGATAGCCTCAATCCCATGACGGGATTGATGCCGATGATCGGCATGTGGCTGAACGCGACCTTCGGCGGCGTCGGCGTCGGGATGATCAACATGTTCCTCTACATGATCGTCGGCGTGTTCATCGCCGGGATGATGGTGGGCCGCACGCCCGAATATCTGGGTTGGCGGGTAGAAGCGCGCGAGGTCAAGTTCGCGATCCTGGCGCTGCTGGCGCACGGGTTCTTTATCCTCGGCGGTACGGCCGTCTTCGCGGCGACGCCGTGGGGAACCGAGACCCTCGCCAACACCGGTCCGCACGGCTTCAGCGAGATGCTTTACGAGTTCAGCTCCGCAAGCGCGAACAATGGATCGGGTTTTGAAGGACTCGGCGACAATACCGTGCCGTGGAATGTGGCGACCGGACTTGTCATGCTGCTCGCCCGGTTCATCCCGATTATTCTACCACTGGCGATCGTAGGCTCGTTTGTGTCGAAACGGCGAAGCGCAGAATCGGTTGGCACGCTCGGTGTCGAAGATGGCACTTTTGCGGTGATGCTGCTGTCAACCATCCTCATCGTCGGGGCATTGACGTTCTTCCCGTCCGCAACGCTTGGACCGATCGCCGAACACTTCATGTTTATGAGTTGAAGCCTGGGAGTTAGCGCCATGGGCCCATTTATCGCCAGCATTCGTCTCGTCATCGCGACCATGCTCATTTGCGTCGCGGGATACGCCGCCGTGATTTGGACTGTCGGGCAGGTCCTGACCCCCGAGACGGCAAATGGTTCTCTGATCACGAGGCCGGATGGAACGGCCATCGGCAGCCGCCTGATCGCACAAAAGTTCACGCAGCCGCGGTACTTTTGGCCGCGGCCGTCTGCGGTGGACTACAACGGCGCCGGTGCCGGCGGCAGCAACAAGTCGCCGACGAGCGAGGACGTGATGAAACGCGGAGCCGAAATCGTCGCCCAATACGGGGCAACAGCAGACAATCCCCTGCCGCCCGAATTGGCCGCAGCCTCAGGGGGCGGATTGGACCCGCACATAAGCGAGCATGCGGCTTTGTATCAGGCAGTGCGGGTAGCTCAGGCGCGCGGCATTCCTCAATCGCAGGTCGAGACGTTAATTGGCGATCACGTTTTTTCCCCGGGAGGGCCACTGACACCTGATCGACTTGTCAACGTGCTTGAACTCAACCTCGCTCTCGACGAGCTTGGCCAAGCGCGATGAGTGGTCGTAGTCGGGGCCTGGCCACTCTCTCCGCGGGGCGCGAACCGCGGATCGCACGAACAGCGCCGAAAGGTCGGAATACCTGATGCCGGAAGGGCGGCGCGGGCTTGAGAAACGTCCTTCGCCGGAAGCCCTCCTAGAAGCGGCCAAGCGCGAGGAAGGTCGGGGTCGCCTCAAGATATTCCTGGGCGCCGCTCCGGGTGTTGGCAAGACCTATGAAATGCTCACATCAGCCCGCCAGCGTCGACTGGACGGGGTGGATGTTGTCATCGGCGTGGCGGAGACCCACGGACGTGTTGAGACCGAACTCCTGACCAAGGGCTTCGAGACCATCCCGAAAAAGCGGATGCTCTATCGCGGGCAGGTGCTGGCCGAGATGGACTTGGATGCCATCCTGCAGCGGAAACCCAAGCTCGTTCTCGTCGACGAGTTGGCGCACACGAACGTCGAAGGCTGCCGTCATCCCAAGCGCTACATGGATGTGGAGGAGCTTCTGGCGGCGGGCATAGATGTGTACACGACATTCAACATCCAGCACCTGGAGAGCCTCAAGGACGTCGTCGCTAAAATCACTCATGTCCTGGTGCGGGAGACCGTGCCCGACTCCATCATCGACCGCGCCGATGAAATGGAAGTTGTCGATATTACCCCAGAAGACCTGATACAGCGCCTCAGGGAAGGAAAAGTCTACATTCCGGAGCAAGCCGAGCGCGCGATCCGCAACTACTTCACCGAAGGCAATCTTACGGCCTTACGTGAACTCGCTCTCCGACGCACCGCGCAGCGCGTCGATGAGCAAGTGCTGAACTATATGCAAACGCACGCGATTGCGGGACCCTGGGAAACGGGCGATCGCGTGCTCGCCTGCATCAGCGAGGACCGAGGATCAGCCGCGCTCGTGCGATACGCCCGCCGGCTCGCTGACCGGCTCCATGCGGCCTGGACAGTCCTCCATGTCGAGACGCCGCATTCGCAGCAGCTCAAGGAGGCCGACCGAGAGTATCTTGGAGAATGTCAACGGCTTGCGGAAAAATTGGGTGGTGCTTCTGTGACGATCCCGGCGGCTGATCCGGTCGACGGAATCACAAGTTATGCCGAGGCGAACAATTTCACGCATATTGTTATTGCGAGAACGCATCGCCCCAAGTGGTCCGAGCTGCTCCGTGGATCAACCGCGCAACGACTCATTCGAAGTGCCCATGACGTCAATGTGCACGTCATGGCCGATCGAGCCGAGCAGGAGCCGGATCTCCAAAAGGCGGGTATCGTTGAAACACGTACACGTCCGAAAGCCATTGATGTCAACGATTATAGCGGCAGCCTCGCGATGGTTGCTGGCGCTCTGCTGCTCGGGCTGGCGTTGCGAGAGTTTCTCGGAATATCAAACATTGGGCTGGTGTTCTTAACCGCCGTGCTGGCGAGTGCCGTGAGTTATGGGCTTTGGCCTGCGCTGTTTGCCTGCGTGATGAGCGTACTTGCATTCAATTTCTTCTTTATACCTCCGCTCTACACATTCACGGTTGCGGATCCAGAGAACATCATTGCTTTGTTCACCTTTGCCATCGTTGCCGTAATCGCTAGCAACTTGACGGCACGCGTTCGTGCGCAGGCGGTCACGGCACAGCGCCGTGCCAAGATGACCGAGGACCTCTACCTTTTCAGCCGGAAGCTCGCTGGTGTTGTGACACTGGACGACTTGCTCTGGGCGACGGCCTTTCAGATCGCGTCAATGCTTCAACTCCGTGTCGTGCTGCTGATTCCCGAGGGGGACATCTTGAGTGTTCGATCGGGATATCCGCCCGAAGACATGCTCAGCGATGCTGATCTTGCGGCTGCCAAATGGTGCTGGCTAAACGACCGCCCGGCGGGGCGGGGCGCAGATACCCTGCCGGGTGCTAAGCGCCTGTTCCTGCCAATACATACAGGGCGCGGCGCGGTCGGCGTGGTAGGACTGGACAACGACCGGCCCGGGCCTCTGCTCACGCCCGACCAGCGCCGCTTGCTGGATTCGCTCACGGATCAAGCTGCACTCGCCATCGAACGCATCAATCTGGCGGCCGACGTGGACAGGGCACGGCTCACAGCGGAAACCGAGAAGCTACGAAATGCTCTGCTGACGTCGATTTCGCACGACCTTCGCACGCCCCTCTCGTCCATCCTCGGATCGGCGACGACCTTGCGAGCTTATCGCAAGAGCATGGATGACGCAGCCCTGGAGGATCTGGCACGCACGATCCAAGAAGAATCGGAGCGCCTGAATCGATTCATCGGCAACCTGTTAGACATGACTCGCCTGGAATCCGGCGCTGTCGTCCCGCACGGGGAATTTGTTGATTTATCAGACGTCATTGGCAGCGCGCTTCGACGCGCGTCGAAGGTCGTCTCCGCTCACCCGGTGCATCTCGAGATAGCTCCCGATCTGCCGATGCTAAGGCTGGATTCCGTCTTGTTCGAGCAGGTGCTCTTCAATCTGCTCGACAACGCCGCAAAGTATGCCCCACGCAATACGGATATTCGATTGCGTGCGTGGCGAGAGGACAATCTCGTTCGCATCGCCGTGCTCGACGAGGGCGAGGGCATCCCTGAGGCCGATCTCGAACGGATCTTCGACAAGTTCTATCGCGTTCATAAGACTGACCGAAAACTGGCGGGAACAGGTCTGGGCCTTGCGATCTGCCGCGGCCTCATCGAAGCAATGGGGGGAACAATCGTTGCCGGCAATCGTGAAGACCGAAGCGGTGCGGTGTTCACAATGACATTTGCTGTCCCCTCCGATCAGCCGAGCGCTCAAGAGAAAGCCGCATGACTTCCGGTTCGTCCCTTGAACATATACTTATCGTCGATGACGAGCCTGCGATCAGGCGCTTTCTGCGCACAAGTCTAACCACCCAGGGCTTTCAAGTGGTCGAAGCCCAAGACGGGAAGAGCGCGCTCGAAGAGTTGCGCCGTCAGCACATCGACCTGCTGGTTCTAGATCTGGGCTTGCCCGATATGGATGGGTTCGAGATCATAAACCAGCTGCGGCATTCCGGTTCGACCGTCCCCATTCTCGTCCTTTCCAGTCGGACCGACGAGGCGGGCAAGGTGAAGGCATTCGATCTTGGCGCCGACGACTATGTGACAAAGCCCTTCGGCGTGGAGGAGTTCCTGGCGCGCATCCGCGCCGCGTTACGTCACAAGATGCAGAGCCAAGGTGAGAACCCCGTATTCCACAGCGGAGATCTTTCCGTCGATCTCGTGCGCCGCATCGTAACGGTTGGCGGGCGAGACGTAAAACTGTCGCGCCGGGAATATGATTTGCTTCGGATGCTCGTGCTCAATGCGGGCAAGGTGGTCACGCACAAGTCTCTTCTCAAGGAAATCTGGGGCAGTGAAGCCGACATTCAGTATCTTCGAATCTACATCCGCGCGCTTCGGAACAAGATCGAAGCCGATCCCGAACGACCGCAACATATCCAAACCGAGCAAGGTGTTGGGTATCGCTTGCGGAGCCAGGATTAAATCCCGTATCGCTCGTAAGAGGCTATCTATGCAAATCGCTGACCTGATCAAACCGGATCAGATTTTCTTAGGTTTGGAGGCGGAGCGGAAGGCTGATTTGCTGGCGGACCTCGCAAAACGCGCGTCAGGTCTCACGGGCGTTTCCCCGGACGCTATTCTGCAGCCCCTCACAAATCGCGAGTCCTTTGGGTCCACGGGCATCGGGCGCGGGATCGCGATACCTCATGCCTCCATTCCGGCCCTCAAGCGGCCTGTTGGACTGTTCGCGCGGTTGGAGGAGCCGATCGACTTTGAAGCGATCGATGGAGAGCCAGTAGACTTGGTGTTCCTTCTGCTGACACCCACAGCGCCTCGCAACCAGAACGTAGCGAGCCTTGCTGCCATCTCTCGCCGCTTGCGGGATCCCGCGGTCCTGCAACAGCTGCGGACCGACGCAAGCCCCCAGAAAGTCTACAAAGCGCTCGTCGGTTGATGGAACGATAGGCCAATCACCGGCTACGTCCCTGCCGAGCCAATGGCGCGCCGATGGATGCTATACGCTTGCCGCGGCGGAATTCGGCCCAACCGTGGTGGTGGCGAAGCCATTCCAGAGCCCAATTCCGATTTGACTCTGGAACTCTCTAGGCTCGTGCCACTCGTGCTCCACTGTGGCGTAACACGCTGCTTCTCCGCGACGACTGAGCGCGCCTCAAAGGCCTGCA